>JAQGKJ010000465.1 GCA_028290165.1 Bradyrhizobium sp.
CCTACATATGTCCTGACGCTCCGAGATTCGAGTCTCGGCACGCGACCACGCATCGGCCCTTTAACCGTTCCATCCTTCGATATGTTCCGATGTTCCATGCTGCTTTTCGCAAGGCGCTCAGGAACAACCTCCTCGATCCGCTGGTTTAGCGGCGGGACCAGGCCCGCCGAGAGCAAGGTCGATCTTGGCGCCGCGAGCCGATCTGCAGTGAAGTTGAGACAAAACGTCGCGCGAGGCGCCCGTGGGGCGTTTGGGTTCAATCTTCCGCTCATCAATCTTCCGCTCATGGACAGTTGTAATGCTGCAGGTACACTTCGATTGATGACGAAGTGTTGCATCGAAACCGGAACATTCGTGCGGAATTGGTTCCTCGACATTGAGGTGACCCATGCGAAGTACTTCTCTCAAGTTCCAACCAACTTCCGATGTGCAAGCGCAGTCGCAAACGAATTCTAACCTGTCGAAGTCGCTGACGCTGGCGGCCATGAGCATCGGCTTCGGCGTTGTTCAGCTTGACGTCACCATCGTCAACACCGCGCTCAACAGCATCGGCATGTCGCTCGGCGGCGGCGTTGCCGAGCTGCAATGGGTGGTGAGCTCTTATACGATCGCTTTCGCCGCCTTCATTCTCACGGCAGGCGCGCTGGGCGATCGCATCGGCGCGAAGCGCGTCTTCATGGCGGGATTTGCGATCTTCACGGCCGCTTCCGTCGCTTGCGCGCTGGCGCCCAACGCCGTCATCCTGATCGCGGCAAGAGCCGTTCAAGGGCTCGGCGCCGCCATATTGGTTCCGAACTCGCTTGCGTTGCTCAGGCACGCCTATCCGGACGAAAAGCAGCGCGGTCGCGCGGTGGGCATTTGGGCCGCCGGCGCCAGTGTCGCACTGACCGCCGGGCCGCTCATCGGCGGCGGACTGATCGCGCTGATCGGCTGGCGCTCGATCTTCCTGGTCAATCTGCCGATCGGTCTCGCCGGTCTTTGGCTGACCTGGCGCTGCGCCGATGAGACCACGCGATCGGTGCAGCGCGAGATCGATCTGCCGGGTCAGATCGCGGCGATCGCGGCACTTGGTTGTCTTGCCGGCGCCATCATCGAGGGCGGTACGCTTGGCTGGCGCAATCCGTTCGCAATTGCGGGATTTGCCGCCTCAATGATATTGGCGATCGTGTTCGTCGTGCGGGAACAGCGCGCGCGGCAGCCGATGCTGCCGCTGTCGCTGTTCGGACATCGGCTGTTCACGGTGACGTCGGTGGTCGGGCTTCTCGTCAACGTCGCCTTCTACGGATTGATCTTTGTCTTCAGCCTGTATCTCCAGCGCGTCAACGGCTTGTCGCCGTTTGCGACCGGGCTGGCGTTCCTGCCCATGATGGGCGTGGTGCTGCCGGTCAACCTCGTTGCCCCGCGCGTGGCCGAGCGCATTGGCGCGCCGGCGACGATTGCCGCCGGCGCTACCCTGGCGGCATCAGGATGCCTCGCGTTGCTCGGATTGAAGCCCGGCACCAGCTACTGGGAAATCGGGCCGCAGCTAACGATCATCGGCGCAGGCCTCGGCTTGCTGGTGCCTCCACTCACGTCAACGCTGCTCGGAAGCGTCGAGAAGTCGCGCTCGGGTATCGCCGCCGGCGTCCTTAACGCGACCCGGCAAACCGGCAGCGTGCTGGGTGTCGCGCTGTTCGGCTCGCTGGCCGGTCAGGCCAGCGCGTTCATGGCGGGTGTGCATCAGGCGCTGCTGATCTCGGCGGGCCTCCTGCTGGCGGCAGCGGCCGCGATCTGGTGGAGTACCTCAAGCCAGCAAGAGATGGTTGTCCCTCGCCGGAGCGGGGTATCTCGGTGACGTTACGCCTTGCGCAGCGCAAAATGCGCGCCGCAGAATGCCATCACGGCGCCGAGGCACAGTGCTGCGAGACCCGCGAGCACGCCCGAGATGGTCGGGAGCGGGCTTGGGGCGGAAGCCGCCTGGCCGGCGCCGGCCAGCACGAGCACGCCGACAGCGATCAGGAACGGCCGCATCCGCTGCGGAATTTGCCCGGAGACCGCGCTGTCCATCAGGGCTGCGGTGAAATAGCCGCCGCAGAAACCGACCGTGGCGATCAGCCACCACGCCACGGCCGCGCCCGCCGGCATGAATTCCCGCGTGTCGGATCGCCACAGGCCACCGAGGTCGAGGCCGTAGCGGGCGCCCAGCATGTGAACGGCGAGCGCCAACAGCACGCCTGAAATCATGGCGCCGGCGAGGATCAGGCGGCGTGGAAAATAGGTCGTCTCGGCCATGCTCCGCTTGTAAGGTAAAGGCTGCGGTGCGCGCAAGCCGACAGCACCAATTCAATCGACGTTTCCAAAGCAGGCTTGAACCATGGTTTTCGGTCTTCTCGCATTGATCGCCGCGGCGTTCTTCACCGGCGTCGCGCTTTACGTCAACGTCGCCGAGCAACCGGCGCGGCTGTCGCTCGACGACCGCGCGCTGCTCGCCGAATGGAAACCCTCCTATAAGCGCGGCGCCGCGATGCAGGCACCGCTCGCGCTGCTCGGTTGCCTGCTCGGGCTGATCGCGTGGTGGCAAACCTCGCATCCCGGATTTTTGATCGGCGCGGTCGCGATGATCGCTCCCTGGCCCTGGACGTTGATCGGCATCAAGCCGACCAACGATGCGCTGCTGGCGACGGAGCCGGATCGAGCCGGGCCGCAAACCCGCGCGCTTGTCGTCAAATGGGGCGCGCTCCACGGCGTGCGTACCGTATTGGGTGCGCTCGCAACGCTTGCGTTTTTGTGGGCATGTATCCCGCGCTAGGCGAGGTTTAAGGATTCCCACGCAGCCGTGTCGACCCCGTGAGATCAGTCCATTGCCTGTGACGATCGATTTGCCGAACGAAGCGGCCATAGGTGCCCGTTACGCCTACAAGCCGTCGCTGATTGGCGCGGCGCATCAATTCGAATTGACGGATGATGGGCTGTCGTGGCGTGTTGCCGGCAGATCGGGAGTGTGGCCCTACGCCGATATTTCGGCGATCCGGCTGTCGTACCGGCCGGTATCGATGCAGTCGCACCGGTTTCGCGCCGATATCGAAAACGCGAACCGTCAGCGCATCACCATCCTCTCGACGAGCTGGCAGACTGTCGCGTTGATGGCGCCGCAGGACCATGACTATCGCGCCTTCATCACGCAGTTGCATGCGCGGATGGCGAAGGCCGGCAGCAACGCCGCGCTGATCGGCGGCATCGGCCCGAAAACCTGGGCCGCCGGCATCGTGCTGCTGGCGCTGGTGGGGATCGCAATCGCGGGACTTCTGGTGCGCGCGATCGGCACCGGCGAATGGGCGGGCGCATTGTTCCTGATCGGCTTCGCGGCCTTGTTTGCGTGGCAGATCGGCGGCTTTGTCGGGCGTAACCGGCCGCGGGCCTATTCGTTCGAACATTTGCCGGAGGCTTTGCTGCCCTGATCTTCTCGCCGCAACCAAGCGAAATGAAATGTGACTTCGCGGGACGGCCGGCGCACGGCATCGTCGCTATGCCTATGGGGTTAGCGCGAGGCGGATCGTGGCGGACCGAAGCAACCGATTGCCGAGCCAATCCGAGATCGCGGAGATCAACGCCAGGCATTTCGTTTGCACGCCGATCAAACCCGCCGATCTCCTGTTCGTATTCGGCACCCGTGAAGATGTCGAACGGCGGGTCGATGAAGCTTTTCGGCTCTGGTCCGAGGGTTTCTTCCGCTGGTCGATCGTTAGCGGCGGCGTGACGCCGGGCTCAGAGCTTTCAGAATGCGAGATCATCAAGGCCGCGATGGTCGCACGCGGCATCCCGCCCGAACGCATCCTGGAAGAGCACCGCGCGACCAACACCGGCGAAAACGTGATCTTCTCGTTGTCCATCATCGAAGCTGCGATCGGGCTCAAAAATATCCGCAGCGTGATCTGCCTCGGCAACACCTGGACGGCGCGCCGCTACCCGATGACGCTGCACCGGCATTGGCCGGAGGTGGAAAAGATGCTGATCACGGTCGACAGTTTTCAGACGCCGCTTGCGCGCTGGCATGCCGACCCTGGCTTGCGAACCCGGATTCTCAGCGGATGGGACAAGATCGAGCCCTACAAGGCCAGGGGTTTTATCGTGGAATGGCCGGCAGATTTGAAACCAGCAGAGTGAAACAGCTGAGGGCACCGCGACCGGGACACGGATATTGCCGTTAGTGCCGCACCACCAGTACCGAGCATTTGGCGTAGCGCACCACATGGCCGGCATTGGAGCCGAGAAAATAGGTCCGCATCGCCGGCCGGTGCGA
>JAQGKJ010000468.1 GCA_028290165.1 Bradyrhizobium sp.
GGCCGATCCGTGACCGATTGCATGGCTTCAATGCCATTCATTACCAGATTGATAATCATCTGCTGCAGCTGGACCCGATCGCCAAGGATCATGGGGAGAGCCGGCGCCAACTCCGTCCGTAACGACACCTGGTGGCTGATTAACTCATGCTGCACCAGCGCGATGACCTCTCCGACCACATCATTAATGTCGAGCGCCGCCTTCTCGATGTCGGCCTTGATCGCGAGTGCACGGACGCGCCGGATCACCTCACTCGTCCGATTGCCATCGTCGACAATCCATTTCACGGAGCGGCGCGCCGCGTCGAGGTCGGGAGTTGCGCGGTTAAGCCAGCGCAGACAGGCCTCGGCGTTGGCGACGACGGCGGCGAGCGGCTGGCTCACTTCATGGGCGATCGAGGCGGTTAACTCGCCCAATGTCGTCACGCGCGTTACGTGTGCGAGTTCCATCTGTGCTTTGCGTAACGCCTCTTCGGCGTTACCTGCACGGATTATTGCGGTAATGTCGGCGCCGGTGCCCCGATAGCCGAGAAAAGTTCCCTTTGCGTCAAAAACCGGCTTGCCGCTTACTCGGACATATACTTCGTTTAAGGTGCTATAGACGAAATCCCGAAACGGCTGACGTGTGTCGAGCATCTCCCGATGCAGTCGCCATTTTTCGGGTTCGGATTCTACATCGGTTGCAATATCCCAGCGAGTCACGCCAGTTATCCGTGAGGGCGCGATACCGACCGCATTGATGTGCTCCGATATACGGGTGACCCGGTGATCCGGTCCGGTCTCCCAGAGCCAGTCTGAGGCCGTTTCGGCATAGTCGCGAAAGCGCTCCTCGCTCTCGCGCAGCGCTTCTTCGCCCCGCTTGCGCTCGGTTAGATCCAGCACGAAGGCGACGCCTTCATCTCGGTTCCATTCGAAAATCGCGCGGGCCACCAGCACCGGCACGCGGCTACCGTCCTTGCGAAAGTACTCTTTCTCACGCGGTTGGACAGTCCCGGTCGCCTTCAGCTCTGTGAAGGCCTGGTCGTCGACATCGCGCCATTCGGCCGGCGTCAGCTCGGTCCATCGCAGCGAGGCGAGATCTTCCCGGGCATACCCGATGATATCGAGAAAGGCTTGGTTGGCCTCGATGATCCGGCCCTGAAAATCCCAGATTACGATCCCGATGATGTTGGCATCGACCAGACGGCGGATCCTGGCCTCCCTTTCCCGGAGATCGTTGTATAGGCGCGCGTTCTCCAGCGAAATCGCCGCTTGCGATGCCAACACTTCCAGTACCGAGATCCGGGCGGGGGTGAACGCGTGCGATGCCAGCTTGTTCTCGAGATAGAGCACCCCGATCAGCTTGGCCTGCTTCACCAAGGGCAGGCAAAGCACCGACCGGACGTGTTTCTGACGGAGGTACTCATCGGCCGAGAACGGATTCTGCGCCAAGGCATCATCAAGGATTACACTTTCCCGCGTCCGCACCACGTAATGGAGCACGGATTCGGGAAGCTCGGTCGGTGCCACGGCGGTTTGGCGTAGCATGACCTCAACCTGGCCGGGGCCAGTCGTCGCTTCCGCCGCGATCTTTGGCTCGTCGCCCGGGAACAGCATCAGCAGGCCCCGCTCGGCGCCGGCATGTTCGACCGCGATCCGCAGCAGTGTCTTGATGAGCTTTTCGGGTTCGATCTCGCCCGACACCGCCTGCGAAGCTTTGACTACCGTCCCGACATCCAGCCGCCCGACGGGCGCGCCAATGGTAGTGGTGGGAGAGGCAGGGACTGGCGCGTCGCGGAGATGCGGATGAAGCTGTTCGAGCTGCCGCACCTTGCCGAACGCGCCCCAGCGAAGATAGCAGCGCCGCGCCTCCCGCAGATACGCGTGGGCGATCGTATCGAAGCCGCGTGCCGCATAGAACCGCGCGGCTACCTCATGGGCCAGGCCCTCGTTCTGCACGAAGCCGTGCTCGCGCGCCGAGTGGATGGCCTCTTCGTAGAGGCGTTCGGCGTCAAGTTCCCGCCGTTCCAAACGCGCGAGCTCGGCGCCTACCAATGCCGCCCGGTTTGCGAAAGTTGCAGGACAGTTATCTGCCCAGACCGCTATCTGCTTGAGATGCGATGCCAGCGCTTCCAGATGCTCGGGCCGTTCTTCGGCCGCGGCCATATCGCAATGCGCCGCTCGCGCAAGCGCCACGTAGAAATGGTACTCAGCCAGTTCGAATTGCGTCGGCGTCGTCCAGAGCACCGACGCAGCTTTCGATGCAGCCGCAACAGCCGACGCGTAGTCGCCGCCGTAAACGCAGGCTTGCAGCTTGCGAATCCAATACCACGATGCGGCAATGGCCAGCTGGGGTTTGCTCTCCAGGCGTTGCTCGAAGCGGCCCTCGTCGAACTCCGCGCCATCGAAGGACGTGAAGGCCGGCCTCAGTCCACGGAGCATGCGGATAAGGCTGAGCTGCCCGGTCATGCAGTCGCTGATGAGTCCGAACGACATCGTCCGTACGAATTCGAGTCCATTCTCGGCCTCCCGCTCGGCTTCACCGAGCGGATCTCCGGAGGCGAGAAAATTCGCGACCAGGTCGACGCAGCTATAGGCCACATAAGAAAGGTCACCGGCCTCCTGCGCCGCCGCGAAAGCCCGCCGCAGCAAGTCACGACTCATCGACAGGTTCTGCGTCCAGTTGACGACGTGGACAGCAAAAACGAGGTAGACACGTGCTCTGAACCGGTCGAGCCCGCGCTTTTCGACTAGATCAAGGCCAAGCCTGCCGAAGCGGAACCCTG
>JAQGKJ010000471.1 GCA_028290165.1 Bradyrhizobium sp.
CACGGCGAGCTTCGAGGATGTCCGACGCTTTCAACTGCATCTGGCGGCGAACGGCGCGCACGTCCCCATTCTAAATCACGCTGTGGCTGCCTTGCGGTTCTTCTTCAGGGTCACGCTCAGGCGATCCGACATCATCGAGCACACGACGTTCATCCATGAGCCCAGCAAGCTGCCGGTCGTGCTCAGCCCGGAGGAAGTGGCGCGGTTGCTGGATGCGGCGCCGGGCCTCAAATACAAGGCCGCGCTGAGTGTGGCTTATGGCGCAGGCTTGTCGGAGGAAACGATGGCCAGGTCATAGAACTAAACCGGACACAGCGCTCGCGCAGATGCGCAGCGAAAAGCAACTGGTGATCGTGCCGGGAGCAACGCACCTCTTCGAAGAACCCAGAGCACTGGACGAAGTGGCGCGGTTGGCACGCGACTGGTTTTACCTCCATCTCAATGCATAAACGTCCTCGGAGGTACCGCGTGTCCGTCGACAAACCTTCAAGCTCGTGCCGGCGACCGAGTGCAGGTTGACGCCCGTCAAGGCCAACGAAGAAGAAGTAGATACGATTGCTACTTCGACGTCGTGCACGGCTTGCGATTGAAGCGGCGTCTCGATCGGACTCCGAACGAACGTGATCATGAAAGTTTCTGTGTTGGGCTTCACCTTCGGCATTATCGCGGCGCTTCTTGCTGGCGCGGTGCAGGCCCGCGACGATGGTCGCTATATGCAATCGCCACTCAAGCCATGGTTTGACAGCCTCAGGTCCGGCAAGGGGCCGTGCTGTTCAGATGCCGACGGTTTTGCACTTTCAGATCCGGACTGGGAATCCAAGAACGGCCATTACCGCGTCCGCATCGATAACGAGTGGATCGATGTCCCCGATGATGCCGTGATTACCGAACCGAACCGCGTCGGCAGGACGATGGTCTGGCCGATCAACGGGTCACTTGGGATTTCAATTCGCTGCTTCATGCCGGGCAGCATGACCTGATCCGGGCTCTTGGCCTTCTCCATATATTGTCTGCATTTCAACGCGAGTCTTGTGTCACGCGGATACTAAACGCTGTCGCTCGCAGCTGCTGTTCGCATTGGTGCCGTAACCCGGCAAGCAGCGGTCGATATTTTGACGCCAGTCAAGGTATCGCTCGCCATTTCGCGGCACTGTCTCTCATCTGTGAAGATCAGTGGAGAACATCCCATGTGTGATTATAGCCTGCATGCCGTTGCATCTCGTCCAGCCAAGGTTGGAGAGACAATTGTTACAACCAGTTTCTACGGGACATCCACCCGTGGTTTTGGCGCCAAGGAAGAGCCGAACGTCGCGGTATGTCTTCTTCCGGGCACCGAGCTCGCATTCGATCATGACGTCAAATACAACCGCTATTGGCTTTCAACCAAGAACGCCGGCTTTCGCGTTGCCCAATTCTGCGTGATCGAACCGGAGGCGACAGACCAGCATCACGATGCCCTGTTGTTTCCGGACGGAAACACCGTTCTCGAGATTTTATTGTCGGAAGGACAGTGTGCACGGGTGCTTCAGCTGCCTGTCCGGCGGCAAGAGAATGCCAATAGGCGCGAAGAGAACGTCAATGCCCGCGTCGAGGAAGCTCAGGTTCATGCTTCTCATCCGGGGATTACAGTCTAGTCGATAACTGCACACCGGATTTGCGTCTCGCCAAGAAGGGCGCGGCGCATTTCTGCGGTGCGCGTGGCATGCCGCAATTCTTCCCAACATGTCGCCGCGAAACCGACTTCTATCTTCAGTGGCGACCTTCGCGCCGAGCCGCTGCGGATGCGAATGGCCAATTGCTCGAGTCGGTCGACGCTTCAAGAGCACGCAGTTTTCCGACGCCAATTGACGGAAGATCACCGCCAGCGCGCATTCGGGCTTTGGTGTGCACTGAGAATGCTGACACCACAATTTGGCTGGAAGTTTGCCTGCGCTAAATTCTCCGGTCGGTCCAATCGTATCGGACTGACTGAAGGCAGATTGATAAAATGAATGTCCGTCCGCGCGACATGCGAACACCCATCTTGTGACATCAGACGGCGCATGTACTTGGGGTGTAGTCAGACCGCGCCGGCGTCTCAAAAACGCTCAATGATCACCTTTCCTGCCGTTCAGCATTAAGTAGTTTTCCGTAGTGAACAGACTGCACCTTGAGTCCGTTAAGAGGGGAACGCGAAGAAGAAATTTAGTAAGCCCGTTCTTAAGACGGGAGGGCAATGCCATGAAACGACGGCGGCGCGTATTTCAGAAGAAAAGCCTTGAAAAACGGCTTGCAGAACAGGCGCAACGTTTCAAAGAGCAAGCTAAGACGCTGCCAGCCGGCAGAGATCGTGAGATACTTTTGCGTGGGGCTCGTCAGACGGAGACAGCCGCGCACATCAACGATTGGTTGACCTCTCCGGGGTTGCAGCCTTCAAAGCCGGCGCGGCCATGAAACTAATTTCCGATACGCAAGGTTCTCCGTTAGAAAGCAAGTCGCCGATGCTCTTAGGCGGGCGCGCAAAACTTCCGGTTGCCGTCTTTGCGGGAAGGGGAGTGATCTTCTCCCTTGCCTCGTCCCGACGCTTTTCTTTCCGCCGTGCGTTTCCTTGTTCACGGTCGCCCAAGCGCGACGCTCAGCTTCGTCGTGCAGGACACCGCGGCGTTCGTAGCCTTCTTCGATGTGGTCGGCCAGAGGCCTCGGCGCGCCGCGCCAGCCGCTGGTAGGCAGAACCGATGCAAAGACAAAACAGCCGACGGAGCGTTGACCGTCGTCAAGGCTGGAAAGAATTGAGTCCGTCGATGGAAGCCCTAGCCCGTATGAGGCGGATCCAGATGCGTCGGTGTTTTCTTCGCGCGCTGTGGCGTTATTTTTGCCGGCGATGGCTTGCCCGGAACGCCCCTTGGTCCAAGCCGCTCTCGCTGGATATCATCCTCGGTTTTGCGAGGGAGGCCATCATCGAGTTGGCGAGGCTCGCCGAATATCAGCATTTTCATGCTCCTTGCGAACCAAATACGACGTCGGGCTCATTTTCGGGATAGCGGGCAAGGTAAAGCGAAAGACTGTTCCACCTCCGGGATTCGGCTTACTGGAGCTTGCCGCCGCGGACTTCGGCGATCGATTGGCAAATCGTGAGACCGAGCCCCATGCCATCCCGTTTGGTGGATCGAAATGCCTCGAAAGGTGCTGGCGATTTCAGCCGGCAGTCCCGGACCGCGGTCGGCGACCGCGATCTCAATCATCGCATTGTCGAGCAATGCGGTCCTTACTTCCAGATCATATCGGTCCTCAGTCATCGCGTCATTTGCGTTACGCAGCAGATTGACCAGCAATTGCTGCACCTGGATTCGGTTGGCGCGCACGTTCTCCGCCTTCGCATCGAAATAGAACTTGACTTTGGTGCGCCGCTGGAATTGAGGGCTTATTCTGCGGCTTGGCGAAAATTTCCATCCTCTTCAGAATATACCTTTACTTGTCGCGGGGGACCCATCAGAACGGGCTGGAAGAACACGGCGGCCCCCATGGTGCACAGCAGCGACAGGGCCATCAGCTCGCCCATGGTCGAGATGCCGGGATAGTTCGACGCCCACATGCTTCCGAACGCGATCGCAGTGGTCATGGCGCTGAATATAACCGCCCTGGTCAGCGTCGATTGCAGGAGGCCGGTTTTTCCAGCGCGCCACGCCATGATGTAGTAGATCTTGAATGCGACGCCGACGCCGAGCAGCAGCGGAAGCGCGATGATGTTTGCGAAATTGAGCGAAAGGTCAATCAGCGCGCAAACCTCGAGCGTAAGGACGCCAGCGAGGAGGAGGGGGATGAGCGTCAGCAGCACATCGGTCAAGCGCCGCAGTGCGATA
>JAQGKJ010000505.1 GCA_028290165.1 Bradyrhizobium sp.
CGCCGCGTCCGACCGCCAAAGCGAATCGATCCTCTCCTGGATGATGATGACCTGACCCGGCAGCGATTTGACGATGCGCTGGACCGCCAGCGCGCTGCTGCCGTTCGGCAAGGTGATATCGGTTGCGCCGGTTTGCTGACCCGGCGCCGTCAGCGGCAGCGCGGCGCTGACGACGTCGAGGATGCTGCTGGTATCGCCAAGCGCGGCCTCGATCGGAACGCGGGCGAGCACGCGGTGGTCGGCGCCGATCACGATGACGTGCCGGCCGGCTGCGACACCCCATGATGGAATGAGGCCGGGCAGCAGGAGTTGCAGGCGCTCGAATGTTGCCGTGCGATCCTGCCGGACCGAGGCGATGCGGTCGAGCCGCTCGGCCAGGAAATCGGCGACAGCCGCCAGGTCGCGCTTGATCGATGCGCGCTTCTGACGGTTCTGATCGACCACCTGCACGAACGCGCCAAGGCAGATGGTGATCAGGAAAGCGATAATCAGGGTAGGCACCGCACGGCGGAGCGCCGGCTCCGCTATCAACAGCCTGTGGTAGGCCGGTTTCGCGATCGATTGCGCCAATCCCTTGATCGAATCGGATTGGACGCACGCGCTCGCCGCGTGTGCGCGCGCCATGCCTTTAGCCCCCTCGGAAAAAACTTTTGCACCGGTTCGGACGAGCCCCAGTCCCTTCCGAATCACAGCGATTTGAATCCAGTTTTTGCGGGCTGTCGAGAGTCAACGATTCGTTAATGCAAATAAATCTTGTCCAACGGCGAATCGGGACTCCAAATTGCCCGCAAAACTACCGGCAAGATGAGTCCGAAACGAGAACGCGTCCGAATTTGCAAATCCGTTACCCGTCCGGGGGCTCGGCGTGGCTGATGACGCGCTTCACGGTCGGAAACGCGCGGCGCAACGCGCGCTCGATCTCATCGACGCTCTCGTGAACCTTGATCACGCTCATTGAGGGCGCGGCACGGCAATGGAAGTTAACGATTTCACCGGCGTCGGTATCGCGCACCCGGACGCTGTGTATGTCATCAATCGCGCCATTGGCGGCGAAGCGCGACAGCGCGGACTTGATGGTTTCGACGCGGTCGGCCGCGGCATCGGTACCCATCGGCAATTCCGGTTCCAGCGGCTCGATATGGGTGTCGACCTCGACGTCCTCGCCGAATTCCTCGCGGATGTTGCGCTCCAGCTGCTGCGCGATGTCGTGGGCGGCGTTCAGCGCCATCTCGCCGTCGACTTCGAGATCGATGCTCACCGTCAGCTTGCCGCCGAGATCGTGCACGGTGACATGGTGGATGGCGAGACCGGAATTGCGGGCGATCACCATGATGCGTTCGCGCACGCTTTCGTTGTTGCGCGCGACCGGTACCGCGGTGAACGTCAGGTCGGCATCGCCGAGCGCTTTTGTGACGGCGGCCTGCGCCTTGCGCTTGATCTCCTCGACCCGGTCGATCGGATAGGTGCGCGGCACCTGCACGATGGCGTCGATGAAATGCGTCGATCCGACCATCCGCACCCGTAAGCGTTCGACCCCGACCACGCCGGGCACCGCCCTGATGGCGGCTGTGGCTTTTTCCGATGCCCCTTCAGGGGCGCGGTCGAGCAGGGTTTCCACGGTGGAACCCGCCAGCCGCAGGCCCAACAGCGCGATCATGACCGCCACCGCGACGGCGGCGGCGGCGTCGCCCCAGGCATAGCCCAGCCCCGAAAGCGCCAATCCGATGATGACCGCGACCGAGCCGAGCACGTCGGAGGCGAAATGCAGCGCGTCGGCGGCCAATGCCTGGCTCTTGGTGGCGCGCGCCGCGCGATGCAGCGCCCGCGCGCGCCAGAAATTCACCGCGATATCGATCAGCAGAACGACAAACGGGATCGCCGAGATCGTCGGGGGCGGCGCACCCTCGTGCAGACGGCTCCAGGATTCGACCAGGATGCCGCCCGCCAGCACATAGAGCATGGCGATGATGCCGAGCGCGGAGATGCTCTCGAGCTTGCCGTGGCCATAATGATGCTCCTTGTCGGCGGGAAGGTCGGAAACCCGCACCACCATCCAGGTAACGACGGTCGCGACCACGTCGACCGAGGAATGCAGGGCCTCCGAGATCAGCGCGAGGCTGCCGATGGCAATGCCGACCACGAATTTGGCTGCGGCCATGCCGGCGCTGGCAAATATCGAAATGGCCGCGACGCGGGATTTGACGGTGTGTTCGGGATGACTCATGGGCGGGGGTGTAGCAGCCCGCCATGGAACATTAAAGACGCGATCGAATGCGATAGTTGCTATTCGATTGCAGCAACCGCTATTGCGAATTATTCCGAGTTTAAAATTGCTTCGCAAGCCAGGACACCGATCCTGGAATTTTCGTGAACGGCACAAGCGCCATCTGGCTATGGCGCCCTCACGACGCCTCTGAGGCCTGCGCGCTCCACGGCCTGGGCGAGCAGGCCGCTGGCTTGTACGTCTGCGACGAAGCGGCGGACATATTCCGTGGAGGCTTCGCGGCCCTTCGGGGTCGCAATCGCGATGTGTTCGACGCCCCATCGGCCATCGAGCACGCGCGCGCCCGGCATCTGGTCGGACATCTCGAACAAGGTCGGCTTGTTGGTGGCGAACACGTCGAGCTCTCGACGTTCGAACATCTCGATGGCGCGCTTTGAGTTTTCAGCCGGCACCACCCTCGCATTTGGCAGGACATTCGGAATGGTGCCTTGCGACGTGCTTCCCTGGGTGACGCCGACCCGAATACCAGCTTTTTCTGCTTCTGAAATCGTCGTGATCGGAGAAGCGGCAGGGACGAGGTATCCCAGCTCGAGCGAAATCAGCGTGTCGCTGAAGCTGACGTCGACCGCGCGCGCCGGCGTTGCGTTGCTGATCGTGAAATCGACATCTCCCGCCTTCATGGCCTCGAGCACTTCGGCAATTCGCTGAAACTGCACCTGCTCGAAGGGGACGCCAAGCCGTTTTGCAAATTCCTTGCCGAGATCGATGCCGATGCCATGCATTTCTCCGGTCGTGCTGTCTCTGGCAATGGACAGCGGACTGCCGGGAAAAACGCCGACGCGCAGCTTGCCGGTGGGGGCCAACACCGCTCGCGCCTCGACGACAGCAGGACACATCGGTTCTTCCCCGGGGCCGGCTGGGCGGACAGCCAGCCAGCGCTACAGCGTCACGACAATCTTGCCGAGATGCTTGTTGGCTTCCATGTGCTGGAACGCCTTGCCGATATCGTCGAATGAAAACACTCTGTCGATCGGCAATTGCAGTTTGCGCGATTCCACCGCGCCCCAGATGTCTTTGCGGACTTCGTCAAAAATCTCGCGGATTTCCTCGATCGAGCGGGTACGGAAGGTGACTCCGATATAATTGATGCGGCGCGCGGCGTGGAGATCAAAATTGAATTCGGCACGGGTGCCGCCGAGCCTGCCGACATTGACGATGCGGCCTTTTATCTTGGCGGCGGCCAGATTCTGGCTCGCGACCTTGCCCGAGACCTGGTCGACGATCAGATCGACACCTTCGCCGTTCGTTGCTTTCAGGACCTGGTCGACCCAGCCGGGATCACTGGAATCGACCGCGAGGTCCGCGCCGAATTCCTTCAAGCGTCCGCGCCGCGTTGCGTCGGTCGACGATCCGATCACGATTTTGGCGCCCTTGAGCTTTGCGATCTGCAGCGCCATCAGGCCGACGCCGGAGCTTGCGCCTTGAATCAAGACGGACTGGCCGGGCTGCAACGCGCCATTGGTCACCACCGCATTGTGCATGGTGGCGAGCGCGACGGGGAGGGTGGCCGCTTCCTCAAAATTCATGTTCGAGGGCGCGCGGAACAGCCGGCCGTGATCGGCGAGGGTATATTCGGCGAACGCGGCGCCGCCGGAGCCCATGATCTTGTCGCCGACCTTGACGCCTTGGGCCTCCGGGCCAAGCTCGGCAACCTCGCCAGCCCATTCGATGCCGAGCACGGCGCCGACGCCGCCGGCGCTGCCATGGGCATGGCCCTTGGTCATGCCGAGGTCGGCGCGGTTGAGGCCGCAGGCGCGCACTTTAACCAGCACCTGCGTGCCTTTCGGCGCGGGCTTTGCCACCTCGGTGATTGCAGCGCCGTTGGCGCCGTAGACATAGGCTTTCATGAAATCATTCCCGGTTGGTCGGTGATGTCAGCTGTCTATTCCGCGGCTTGACGGCGGCTGCCCGACATCATGCCTTCGAGCCGGCTCTGGATGATGGCTTCGGCATCGCGCATGATGCGCGACACCAATTCGGCGCAGGATGGAATGTCGTGGATCAATCCCTGCACCTGGCCGGCCGACCAGATGCCTTCGTCGGCATCGCCGGTCGCATAGACCATCTTGCCGCGCGCGCCGGCCACGAGCTCGCGGACCTGCTCGAAGGTTGCACCCTCCTTCTCCATGGCGACGACTTTTGTGCTGACGGCATTTTTGGCAACGCGCGAGGTGTTGCGCATGGTGCGGAAAATCAATTCGGTCTCGCGCTCGTCGTTGGCGACGATCTTTTCCTTGATCAGCTGATGGATCGGGCTCTCCTTGGTGCACATGAAGCGCGTGCCCATGTTGATGCCTTCGGCGCCGAGCGCAAGCGCTGCGACCAGGCCGCGGCCGTCGCCGAAACCGCCCGAAGCGATCAGCGGAATTTTCACCTTGTCGGCGGCGACCGGAATCAGGATCAGGCCCGGAGTATCGTCCTCGCCCGGGTGGCCAGCGCACTCGAACCCGTCGATCGAGATCGCGTCGACCCCCATGCGCTCCGCCGACAGCGCGTGGCGGACGCTGGTGCATTTATGCACGATCACGATGCCATGCTTCTTGAATTCGGTGACGTGCTCCTGAGGCTTGTTGCCGGCGGTCTCGACGATCTTGATGCCGCTCTCGATGATCGCTTGCCGATATTCCGCATATGGCGGCGGCTTGATCGAGGGAAGGATGGTCAGATTGACGCCGAACGGTTTGTCGGTCAGCCCACGACACCGCGAGATTTCCTTGGTCAGGTCTTCCGGCGTCGGCTGGGTCAGCGCGGTGATGAAGCCGAGCGCGCCGGCATTGGCGACGGCTGCGACCAGCTCCGCACGGCCGACCCATTGCATCCCGCCCTGGACGATCGGGTGTTCGACGCCGACGAGTTCGGTAAAACGCGTTTTGATCATTCCTCACCCCTGATGTTTTTCCGCGGCGCGGGGCAACCCGCGAACGTTTTTTGAGTTTTCAGGAGCAAGGATGCCGTCACGCCCGCCAAATGTCCACGCCTGTTCCATGCGGAAATGGCGGGCTATGGGCGGCGATTTGCAGGCCTGCGACGGCGTGAAGGGGCTTAGTGCCGAAACTCGTTGTGCAGTTCACCAATACCGTCGATTGCGATGGTGACCGCGTTGACTGGCTCTTTCATCACGCCGACGCCGATCGACGTGCCGCAGCAGATCAGGTCGCCCGGCAGCAGCGTCATGTCATGCGAGATCATGCTGACGAGTTGCTGGGAGCTGAAGATCATATCGGAAATTGGATAGTTCTGACGCTCGGCGCCGTTGAGAATGGTTCGTACCACCAGTTTCGCGGGGTCGATCGCCGAGGTGATGACAGGCCCAAACGGGCAGAAGCTGTCATAGCCCTTGGCGCGCGCCCATTGGGCAAAGGTGGCATCTTTGCCGATAATGTCCGATGCCGTGATGTCGTTGACGCAGGTGTAGCCAAAAATAAACTCATCGGCTCGGTCGACCGACACCTCGCGGCATTT
>JAQGKJ010000555.1 GCA_028290165.1 Bradyrhizobium sp.
TGCCGGTTTTGTCGCTCGGATCGGGATAGGCCTCCTTGATGACTTCGGCGATGCCGACGATGTCCTTGCCCTCGTTGGAATGATAGAAGAAGGCGCGGTCGCCCTTCTTCATCTTCACCAGGTTCTGCCGCGCGGTGAAATTGCGTACGCCGGTCCAGGCCTCGCCCTTGGCGCCTTTTGCCACCTGCTGGTCCCACGACCAGCTGGAAGGTTCGGATTTCACCAGCCAATAGTTCATGTCGCCCACCACTTGCTCGTCATGGCCGGACATAGCCGTCCGAAGGACGGCGTCGCTTCCGCTAGCCTATGCCCGCCATCCACGTCTTTGCTTCCGCAGCATTAGTAACAAGACGTGGGTGCCCGCGACAAGCGCGGGCATGACGAGGAGGAAACTATCCCTCCGCCTTGAATGGCCGCGTCAAGAGACTTTCGATCGCCTCATCGATCGTCACAGCGCCGCTCAAGATCGCCGCGACCGCATTTGATACCGGCACGTCGACATTTTGCGAAGCCGCCAGTTCGATCAGCACCGGTGCCGTGAATTCGCCTTCGGCGAGTTTGTCGCGCGGCTGCGGCTCGCCTCTCCCGAGCGCGATGCCGAGCGCGAGATTGCGCGACTGCGGACTGGAGCAGGTCAGGATCAGGTCGCCGAGACCCGACAGTCCCGCCATGGTTTCGCTGCGCGCGCCGCAGGCGCCACCGAGCCGCATCAGTTCGGAAAAGCCGCGCGTGGTCAGCGCCGCCTGCGCGGAGGCACCCAGCTTCCTGCCGACCACGATGCCGGCCGCGATCGCGAGCACGTTTTTCGCGGCCCCGCCGATCTCGACGCCACGCACATCCGTGGTGTGGTAGGGCCGAAACGTCGCCGATCCCAGCGCCTGCACCAGCGCGCTGGCGAGCGCTTCGTCTCTTGCCGCCAGCGTCACCGCGGTGGGAAGGCCGCGCGCCACGTCCTCGGCAAAACTCGGCCCCGACAGGATGGCCGGGATCGCGTTCGGGGCTCCTTCCGCGATCACCTCGGTCATGAATTTGTGGGTGCCGCGCTCGATGCCCTTGGCGCAGGCGATGACCGGTTTTGCTGTGGCAAGATGCGGCGCCAACGCGCTAACTGCGGTGCGCAAATGTTGCGCGGGCGTGGCGATCAGGATGATATCGGCGCGCGCGGCGAGCGCGACATCGTTCGTGACCTTCACGCTCGGATCCAGCCGCACGCCGGACAATTTTGGATTTTCCCGCGTGGCCGCGATCGCTGCTGCGCGCTGCGCGCTGCGAGCGTAGAGCAAAACTTCGCGTCCCGCCCGCACCGCGACGCCCGCCAGCGCCGTGCCCCACGCGCCCGCCCCGATCACCGCGACTGAGTTGAAAGGGGGCATTGCCTGGCTCCCGCCTAAAATCCCGCGCGCGTGTTGGAAAATCCTGCCGGCGCCGTGGCGTTGGCATCGAGCAGCCAGCGTGCGCGGGGGGTTGCGTCCATCGCGTCAATCATGCCCAGTGCCAATCGTTCCGCACCGGCCCAGGCGATCATCGCGCCGTTGTCGGTGCAGAGCGCGGGCGGCGGGATGATCAGCGTGGTCTGCGCCTTTGCGGCGACTTCCTGCAGCGCGCCGCGGATCGCCTGATTGGCGGCGACGCCGCCGGCGGCGACCAGTGCGCGCGGCGCGCCGAACTGTTCGTGGAACAATCTCAAGCCCACGCTCAGTCGATCGGCGGTCGATTCCAGCACCGCCGCCTGAAAGCTGGCGCAGAGATCGCTGACGTCCTGCGGCTCCAGCGGCGCGATCCTGGAGGCTTCGTTGCGCACCGCGGTCTTTAGTCCCGACAGCGAGAAATTGGCGTCCGGCCGCCCGAGCATCGGCCGCGGAAACGCAAAGCGCTTGGCGTCGCCGCCGGAAGCCGCTCGCTCGACCTCCGGTCCGCCCGGATAGGGCAGCCCCAGCATTTTGGCCACCTTGTCGAAGGCTTCGCCCATGGCATCGTCGACCGTGGTGCCGAGCCGCACATATTGGCCGATGCCGACGACAGCGACGATCTGGGTGTGCCCGCCGGAAGCGAGGAACAGCAAGTAAGGAAACGCCAGCGCGCAGGTCAGCCGCGGCGTCAGCGCGTGGGCCTCGAGATGGTTGACCGCGATCAGCGGCGTGTCGTGCACCATCGCGATCGCCTTCGCCGTGGTCAGCCCCACGATGACGCCGCCGATCAGGCCGGGGCCCGCGGCTGCGGCCACGCCTGAAAGCTGCGCGAAGCCGACGCCGGCTTCCTTCATGGCGGCCTCGACGATGCTGTCGAGCACCTCGACATGGGCGCGCGCCGCGATCTCCGGCACCACGCCGCCGAAGGCGGCATGTTCCTCGGTCTGCGAGCGCACGATATTGGACAGGATCTTGCCGCTGCCGTCAGGCAGGCGCTCGACCACGGCGGCTGCGGTTTCATCGCAGGTGGTATCGATCCCAAGAACAAGCATCCGTGCGTCGTTACCCAATGTGAGCCCTTGCATTAGCGGTCAAAGCGGCGTTTCGGTAATTCGGTAGCATTGCGGGGTCGCAAAGTGCAATCATCCGTTGCTGCAGGGTTCGTGAGAACCCGGCCGAAAAAGCCGCTGGAAAATGACTCGTTCACTCGTCATGGCCGGGCTTCGTCCCGGCCATCCACGTCTTTCTTGCTCAGGTGCAGTAAGACGTGGATGCCCGGCATCGCAGACAAGTCTACGCAGTCTGCGCGGAGCAGACTGCTATGGCCGGGCATGACGAGCTTCCTGATATAGGGCCGGTTCCATGGGCTGCATTTCGAAGCTGAAAGTTTGAGGCATGGCCGTTCTCGTCACCCGCCCGCATCCCGACGATGAGACCACGGCCGCGGCCTTGCGCGCCAGAGGTTTCGAGGTGCTGCGCGCGCCGATGCTTCGGTTTGAACCGGTCGCATTCCATGATGACACGGACGCCCGCTACGGCGCCGTCATCGTTACCAGCGCCAATGCGTTGCGCGGCATTGAGCCTCACCTCAAAAGCAGCCGGCTGCTCAAGCTGCCGCTGTTCGCAGTGGGCGAACATAGCGCGTCCGTCGCGCGCGGCGCCGGATTCGAAAAGGTGATTCCGGCAAACGGCGACGCCGGCCGCTTGCGCGATCTCGTGCTCGCAAGCGTCAAGTCGAAGGAGCTGAAGAAGACGAGCCCGCTGCTCTATCTCGCGGGCGCCGATCTGGCGCGCGATCTCCCCGGCGAGCTTGGCGAACGCGGCTTTACCGTCATCACCCACACCACCTACCGGATGTCGCCGGTGTCGAGCCTGCCGCATGAGGTCAGCGACGCCTTTGCCGCCAACCGGGTCGAGGCGGTGCTGCATTATTCGCGGCGCAGCGCGCGCGCATTTTTGGATGCGATACGCGCCGCCGGCGTCGAAATTTCGGCGCTGGCGATCCCGCAATGCTGCATCTCTGCTGCAGTGGCCTCCGTCCTCCGCGACGCCGGGGCCACGCAGGTCTCGGTGGCGGCCTCGCCGGACGAAAATGCCTTGTTCAAGGCGCTGGACCGTGCTTTGCGCTCCTGATCGCGCTACAAGGCGTCTCCGAGCGAAAGCCTGCCCCGAATGGAAGCCGGGTTGGACCTCCCGATTCGCTTCAAGAAAGCGCGTCAAAACAAGAGATTAGGACCTCGGTTAGCCAGGTCAGAGCCGGGGAAGTGCCGAATCTGGTCACTTTCGGCCCGAATAATAAAGGAACCGTCGCGATGGCCGATGACAGTCCCGAAGACCCCTCGCCGTCGCCGGATTCGGGCCGCGCCAAACGCGCGCCGCCCACCATCGACCTCGAAGCGTCAGAAGTGTCCGGCGAGACCCGGAATGCCGGCGCTGACGTGCCGCCGGAGCCGCAGCCGGAGCCGGAACGCATCTCCCGCGAGCCTTCGGCGCCGATTTCGCCGTGGGTGATTGCGCCCGTTTCCGGCGCCGTCGCCGCCGCGCTGGTGATTGGTGTGGGCTGGATTCTGGGATGGCCTGCGGTGCCGGCCACGCCAACCGCGCCCCAGGTCAATGCCGCTGTCATCGATGACCTCGCCGCGCGGATCGCCAGCGTCGAGTCCAAAGCCGGCAAGCCTCCCACCGCGGCGCCCGATGCTGGCGCCACGGCGCGCGTTGATGGGCTGGAGAAATCCCTCGCCGCATTGCGCGGCGAGCTCGCAGCCGTGCGCGCGCAGTCGGAAAAACTCGCGGCCGCGGTCAACGACGTCAAATCGGCGCCGCGCGAAACCTCTGCGCCGCCGGATTTGTCGGCGATCAACGAGCGCATCGCCGGCCTGGAGCGGGCCATCCGCGCGCAAACCTCCGAGATCACGCAGGAGAACGCAAAACCGGCGGATGACATGCCGCTTCGCCGCGCGGTCGCCGCGGCCCTGCTCGACGTTCACGTCCGGACCGGCGATCCCTTTTCCGCAGCGCTGGCGGCGGCGAAATCGCTCGCCGACAACGCGGATGCGCTAAAACCGCTCGACGGCTTTGCCGACAAGGGCGTGCCGAACCCGGCTGCGCTGAGCCGCGAACTGCTCGCGCTGGTGCCAAAACTGTCGCCGCCGGCCGGGGCGAATTCCACCACTGGCACCAGCCTGGTCGGTCGCCTGCAGGCGGGTGCTGCAAAGCTGGTGCGCATCGAGCGCACCGACGCCGTCGGCAACGATCGCGGTGCGGTGGTGGCGCGGGTCACCGCGGCGGCACTGCGCAATGATGTAGCCGAGGCGCGGCGCGAGCTGAATACGCTCAGCCCCAGCGATCGTGCCGCCGCGCAGCCCTGGCTCGACAAGGCGGATGCGCGCGATGCCGCGCTTGCCGCATCCAGGAAGTTTGCGGCCGACGCGATGGCGGCGCTCGCCAGGCCGGCGCCATAGGACGGCGATGTATCGGATCATTCTGTTTCTGCTGTTGATTGCGCTCGCGGCCGCGGGCGCGGCGTGGGTGGCCGATCAGACCGGCGATGTCACGCTGTCGTGGGGCGGCTTGAAGGTTGCGACCTCGCTGCCGGTATTTGCGCTCGCGCTCGGCATCGCCATTGTCGCCGCGATGCTGGCATGGTCGATCCTGCGCGGGCTCTGGCGCATGCCGGAAAAAATCCGGCGCGGCCGGCGCGAGCGCCGTCACGCGCGCGGCCGGCATGCCATCACCCACGGGCTGCTCGCGATCGGCCATGGCGATTCCACTTCGGCCCGCCGGCATGCCGATGTCGCGCGCCGCCATGCGGCCCATGATCCGCTGGCGCTATTGCTGCACGCGCAATCGGCGCAGCTCGACGGCGACCGCGAAGGCGCGAGAGCGGCGTTTCGTGCGATGGCCGAACGCGAGGACACGCGGCTGTTGGGCCTGCGCGGATTGTTCATCGAGGCGCAACGCGCCGACGATCCGGTCTCCGCCGTCCTGATCGCGGAAGAGGCGCTGAAACTGGCGCCGTCATCGACCTGGGCATCGCATGCCGTGCTCGGATTTCGCTGCGCCAAGGGCGACTGGAGCGGGGCGCTGACCATCCTCGACAACAATCTTGCTTCCGGCCTGATCGACAAGGCCGCGTACAGGCGCCAGCGCGGCGTGCTGCTGACGGCGCGCGCGCTGGAGCTGGAGAATGTCGACCGCGATCTGTCGCGCGAAAGCGTGATGGAAGCCGTCAAGCTGGCGCCGACTCTGGTGCCGGCCGCCGCGCTGGCGAGCAAATACGACAGCGAGGCGCATCAGCTGCGGCGCGCGATGCGGGTCGTGGAGACGGCGTGGCTGAAGCAGCCGCATCCCGATCTCGCCGACGCCTATGCGCACGTCAAGCTCGGCGATTCCGCCCGCCAGCGGCTGGTGCGGATCGAGACGCTGGCGGCGAAGGCGCCCGGTCATATCGAGAGCGCCCTCGCCGTTGCGCGCGCCGCGATCGACGCCACTGAATTCGC
>JAQGKJ010000560.1 GCA_028290165.1 Bradyrhizobium sp.
CGCGGTTCGGATCGGAGCCGCGCTCGATCGCGTGCGCGGCATAGTTGCGGCCGATGCAATAGATGCGGCGGACCTGGAACACGTCGGTCTCGCCGACGACCGGGATCGTCGTCGCCGGCACCGGGAAAATCGCCCTTGGGCCTGCTTGCGCCTCGGCGCTGCTGCTTTGTACCGCAGTCCCCGCCAGCGCCAGCGCGCCCGATGCGAGGATGGTCCGGCGATCGACGGTATTCATAGCGTCTCCTTGTCTTTCCTGCTTTTATTTGTTCGACGGTTTGACCTTGGCGCTTTCGTGTTGATGCGGCCAGATAGCCCTCTCCGCGGCGCGAGAAAAGGCCCGCGCGAGCGCGGGCCTTTCGGATTGTGCGAAACGATTCCTTACCACTTGATATCAGCAGGCAGCTTGCCGCCGTTCGCCGCCAATTTTACCATCACCTGCTTGTGCAGCCAGACGTTCATAGTCGCGGAATCGTTGGTGTCGCCGGAATAGCCGAGCTCTTTCGCCAGTTCCTTGCGGGCGCCGAGGCTGGAGTCGATATCGAGCGCCTTCATCAGGTCCACGATCGAGGTGCGCCACTCAAGTTTTTCCTTCTTGGCCGCAACGGCCTTGTCCAGGATCGGCGCGACATCGACCGACTGCGCCGGGGCTGCTGTTGCTGTTGCCGTCGCCGATCCGGCGGGCGATCCGGTGCTGGTAGCCGCACCTCCGCTTGCGGGTGCAGCGCCGGCCTTGGTTCCGAAGATCGCGCTCATGATTTTTCCGAAAATGCTCATCGTTTGCTCCCTATGAATCCAGAGATCGCGTGGAGGTCTCGAACGGTGCTTTGTCCTGGCAACCGGCAGCACCGCGCCGGATCGTTTTCGAACCTTAGTCCCCTCGGCTTTACTTGCCAATGCAAACGGCGGCGTCGCAATCAGCTTAGGAGTTGCGAAATGACGGCGGAATAACAAAGAAAAGTTTGCGCCGCGCCAATGCCACATTCACCGAAGCGTGAGCGACAGCTTCAGTGATTAGGGGTACGCTGACAGTTCAGTTCGCGACATGGCCAGCTTGGTTTCTTGTTTTCGCGCCTGGCCTGATTGTGATCGTTTCCGAAAAGCGGCCACCTGCGCCCTCAACGAGCGCGAAATCCGGCCGCGGCGGCAAGGGAGATAACGACCATGGCCACATCATACCCCGACAATGCCGGCCCACTGGCTCAGCCTGCGCAAGAGACCGCAGCTGCGGCCATCATCCGAACCATCGGCCTGTCCGACCTGCGCGACGCGCTCCGGCTCGGCTGGGAAGATTTCAAGGCGGTGCCAAGCCACGCCATCATCCTTTGCGCGATCTATCCGGTGCTCGGCTTGGTGCTGGCGCGCACCGTGCTCGGCTATTCGGTGCTGCCGCTGTTATTTCCACTGGCCGCGGGCTTTGCCCTGCTCGGCCCGTTCGCAGCGCTTGGCCTCTATGAACTCAGCCGCCGCCGCGAGAACCGCCAGCAGGCTTCCGCCTGGGACGCGGTCGAGGTGCTGAGGTCGCCGTCGTTCGGCGCCATGCTTGGGCTCGGCGCGCTGCTGGTCGCGCTGTTCGTGACGTGGGTCGCGACCGCACAGGCGATTTACGTGGCGGCGTTCGGATACGAAGCCGCAGCAGGCATCCCGGATTTCGCCAGGCGCGTGCTGACGACACCGCAAGGGTGGTGGCTGATCGTCGTCGGATGCGGCGTCGGCTTTCTGTTCGCCGTCGTAGCGCTGTGCATCAGCGTGGTTTCATTCCCGCTGATGCTCGACCGTCACGCCGGCGCCGCCGACGCCATGGTAACCTCGCTCCGGGCCGTGGCGCGCAATCCCGTGCCGATGGCGGCGTGGGGGTTGATCGTCGCGGTGCTGCTGGTCCTGGGATCGCTGCCGTTCTTCCTCGGGCTTGCCGTCGTCATTCCGCTGCTCGGGCACGCCACCTGGCATCTCTATCGCAAGGTGATCGCGCCGGATCCCAATCCGCGGCCGATTCCACCCCGCCCGTATCGCCAGCGGCGTCCCGCGGCGGACTTCCCAGCCAACCTTTTTCCATGGCGGCGCAAGGGCGACGCATAAGCCGTACGAACGCCATTGCCATCGGGCCGCCGGTTAAGCGTTTGACCGGCGGTTTGGCGTGGCGCGGCATCATTGATTGCTGGACTTTCATCACGTTTATTGGCACGGAAGCCTCCGTTACCGTCCGGGCCATGTTTTAGCCGCGGTTCCCTCAGACATTCCTGTCGCCGGGCAACGTTCTTCATTCGAGAACCATTTCGGAGCTGATGGTCGCGATGACCTTTCGTTTCCTGTTCAAAGCATTCGCGGTGAGCGCCGTCCTGGCATTGCCGGGAGCACCCGCCTTTGCGGCAAACTGCGGCACCGGCAACTTTGCGGCGTGGCTCGACGAATTCAAGAATGAGGCCGCCTCCAAGGGAATTTCGCCAGCCGCAATCGCCTCCGGCTTGAATGGCGTGACCCCGGATCAGGGGGTGTTGTCGCGGGATCGCTCGCAGCGGGTCTTCAGTCAGAGTTTTGAAGAGTTTTCCGGGCGCATGGTGCCTCCCCGCCTCACCCGCGGCGCCAATATGATGAAACAATATGGTTCGGTGCTCGGCCGGATCGAACAAAGCTACGGCGTGCCCGGCGAGGTGCTGGTGGCGATCTGGGGGCTGGAGACGGATTTTGGCGTCAACACCGGGAAATTTCCGATCATCCGGTCGCTGGCGACGCTGGCTTACGATTGCCGGCGCGCGGAGCTGTTCCGCGCCGAGTTGATGGCCGCCTTGCGCATCGTCGAGCGCGGCGACCTCGGTCCGTCCGAA
>JAQGKJ010000577.1 GCA_028290165.1 Bradyrhizobium sp.
GAGCTGGTGAAGATTTTGAAGCCGCTGGGGAAGTGACGGCGCATCTTCGTCCCTTCTCCCCTTGTGGGAGAAGGTGCCCGCGATACGAAGTATCGTGGGCGGATGAGAGGTCCCTCTCCGCGAACCCCTCACCCGTCGCGATGCTCACTGCGTTCGCTTCGTGCCACCCTCTTCCACAAGGGGAGAGGGGAAGAAGCGGTTCGGCAATGACGACTTACACCGCCTTCATTCGATAATGACTAACCCCCCATTCGCTGCCGTCCGCGTAGCCGAACAGGCCTGATGTGGCGAGGAAGAACCAGCGCCAGCGGCGCATCCATAGGCTCGTGTCAGTGCCGTAGACGCCGCGCAGAATGGTTTCGATCTCGTCGCGGTTACGGTCAAAATTGCCGAGCCAGTCCAGCGCGGCGCGCTGATAGTGCAACCCGCTCCAGCGCCATTCCTTCTCGACCGCGAACAAATCAGAATATTGCCGGATCAGATGATGGCTCGGCATGACGCCGCCGGCGAAGAAATGCTGCACGATCCAGTCTTCGCCATCGGTGCGATCGAAATAGGCGCCGGAGCGATGGGTGAAGATATGCATGAAGAAGCGGCCCTCGGGCGCCAGCCACGATTTCACCCGCGTCAGCAATTCGCGCCAGTTCATCATGTGCTCGAACATCTCGACCGATACGATGCGGTCGAATTGCCGCTCCGGGTCGAACACATTCATGTCGGCGGTGACCACGCGGAGATTTTTCAGTCCGCGCGACGCCGCCTCGGCTTCGATATATTCACGCTGGGTGCGCGAATTCGACACCGCGGTGACCGGCGAATTCGGAAATTGCCGCGCCATCCACAGCGACAGCGAGCCCCAGCCGCAGCCGAGCTCGAGGATCGCCTGCCCGTCGGCGAGATCGGCGTGCGCGACGCTCTGGCGCAGCGCTTCTTCCTCGGCCTCCCGCAGCGTGGATTTTGCCTCCTTGTAGAAGCACGCCGAATATTTGCGGTTCGGGCCGAGCACGCGCGCGAAGAAGGCCGCCGGTACTTCGTAATGCTGGCTATTAGCTTCATCGGTATATTGGGCAATGGCGCGCGCCGCCATTTCGTCGGCAAACCAGGCGTCGCTTTCCGCATTGCCACTGGCGAGCCGCGTCGCGGTGCGCGAGCACAGCCGCTGGATCGCGGCGCGGATGATGAGGTCGGGCAGCGGCACTCGCTCGGCGGTGCCGATAATTTTGGACACGAAGCTCATGTGACCCACTCCCTTTTGCGGCGGCAGCGGAAAAAACATGCTGGTATGCGATTGATAGGCGCGATAGCGCTCGCCCCGCGCCGCGATGTGCGAGCCGAGCCGCAGCAACCAGATCGCCAGTTTGGTGCGGCGCCCTCAATCGGCCACGGCGCGCTGCTAACCGCGACCAGCCCCACCCAAAACGTCCAGATGGTGTCGACCCAGCCGGACTTGCCGGCGCGCTGCTGCACCGTCCAGGCGATGGCCATCAGGATCGAAACCGATAGCGCGATCGCAACCAGCGCTTCGAGATGCAAAACCATCGTGCAAAACCCGTTAACCGCCGTCGGGCGTCAAAGATTTGTGAAATACGCATTACATCTAAGCCCGGTTTCAGGCCGAAGTTCCCTTTTCGCGACCGAAACGGACGCAATCGGCTTTTTTCTCGGGCTCGCTGTGCCATATTGGTGCCCGAAATCGGCTCCCCAACGGATACATCAGCAATGCCTTCAGGCCCCTCTTCCCGCTCCGCGATGGAGATCGAACTGACCAAACTCTCCTCGCCACGGATCTTTCTGGTACGGATGCTGGTGTTTCTGGTGCTGTGCGGGCTCCTGACGGTCGTGCTCTACAAGCAGATCGTCACGGCCTTTTTCGCCAATCCCGGCCTCAACGCCCTGATCGGCCTGGTGCTCCTGATCGGCACCATCCTTTCGTTCCGCCAGGTGATCCGGCTCTATCCGGAAGTCGCCTGGGTCAATAACTTCCGCATCGCCGATCCCGGCCTTGCGATCGCCCGCCACCCGACGTTGCTGGCGCCGATGGCGGCGATCCTCGGCGGCGAGCGCACCGGTCGCATGTCGATCTCGCAGCAGACCATGCGGCATTTGCTGGACTCCATCGCCACCCGGCTCGACGAGGCCCGAGACATCTCGCGCTACATGACCGGCCTGTTGGTGTTCCTCGGCCTGCTCGGCACCTTCTGGGGCCTGATCGAAACCGTGGGCTCGGTCGGCAAGGTGATCGACGGCCTGAAGGTCGGCGGCGACGCCGGCGCCTTGTTCGATACGCTGAAGGAAGGTCTGGCCGCGCCGCTCGGCGGCATGGGCATTTCGTTTTCGTCTTCGCTTTTTGGTCTGGCCGGTTCGTTGATCCTCGGCTTTCTCGATCTGCAATCGAGCCAGGCGCAGAATCGCTTCTATACCGATCTTGAGGACTGGCTCGCTTCCACGGTGCGTGAATATTCCGGCGAGGGCGCTGGCGGCGGGGCAAGCGGCGAACTCCAGGCCGCGGTCGAGCGGCTGCGGCTGACACTGGAAGAAGGTGGCGCCAGCCGCGGCACGACAGCCGCGATGGCCAATCTCGCCGAAGCCATTCAAGGCCTGGTGTCGCATATGCGCACCGAGCAGCAGATGATCCGCGAATGGGCCGACGGCCAGGGCGAGCAGAACCGCGAGATCAAGAAATTGCTCGATCGTATCGCGCGCCAGCCGGAGAAGAATTAGGATGCGAACCTGGACACACGGGCAGTCGGCTCCCTTTCAAATTGTCGAAGTCGGATATATCCGACTTCGATCGGAGAGGGCCGGGGTGAGGGGGGGTACGGTCTATCGATCGTCCCTAACCCCTCACCCGGCGCTGCGCGCCGACCTCTCCCTATGGGAGAGGTGAAGCTAAACCTCGGATAGATCCTGATATCTAACGTCTGATCTGCAGCGGAGAAACCAAATGGCCCTCGCCCGTTCACGCCGCAACGAAACCGGATTCAACTACTGGCCGGGGTTTGTCGATGCGCTGTCGACGCTGGTGCTCTCGATCGTGTTCCTGCTGTCGGTATTTTTGGTGGTGCAGTTCTTCCTGTCGCAGGAAGTCACCGGCAAGGACAAGGCACTCGAGCAGCTCAACGCCAAGATCGCGCAGTTGAACGACCTGTTGTCGCTGGAAAAGCTCGGCAAGCTCAATCTCGACGACCAGGTCTCGCAGCTGCGCGCGGGGCTGGCGTCCACGGAAGCCGAGCGCGATCGCATCAAGGGGCTCTATGAGGGCCTTGCCGGGGCCGGCAACGACGCCGCCGGCCGCGCCAACGAGCTTAACAAGGCGCTGGATTCCGAAAAACAAGTGTCGTCACGGGCGCTGGCGCAGATCGAGGTGCTGAACCAGCAGATCAGCGCCCTGCGCCGCCAGCTTGCGGCACTGGAAGAGGCGCTCGATGCTTCCGAAAAGCGCGACAAGGAATCGCAGGGCAAGATCGCCGATCTCGGACAACGGCTGAACGTCGCACTGGCGCAGCGGGTTCAGGAATTGTCGCGCTACCGCTCGGAATTCTTCGGCCGCCTGCGCGCCATTCTCGGCAACCGGCCGGACATCAGGATCGTCGGCGACCGTTTTGTGTTCCAGTCGGAAGTGTTCTTCGACACCGGACAGGCGCTGTTGCTCCCCGAGGGCCGCGCCGAACTGGATAAACTCGCCACCGCGCTGATTGATCTCGACAAGCAGATTCCGGCTGAGATCGCCTGGGTGCTGCGCGTGGACGGCCATACCGACGTGCGGCCCATCAACAGCCCGCTGTTCAAGTCGAACTGGGAATTGTCGTCGGCGCGCGCGATCTCGGTGGTGCAGTATCTGATCTCGCTCGGCGTGCCGGCGCAGCGGCTGGTCGCCGCCGGTTTTGCCGAATACCAGCCGCTCGACACCGCCGCGACCGAAGAGGCCTACAAGCGCAACCGCCGCATCGAGCTGAAGCTGACGGAACGGTAAGGTGATGTCACGTGCCCTACGACGTCGTCATGGCCGGGCTTGTCCCGGCCATCCACGTCTTAAGGCGCCACTGAAAAGAAAGGCGTGGATGCCCGGATCAAGTCCGGGCATGACGACTGTGTTTGGATGATCGCCTCCTTCCGCCTGCGCCCCTATCGCGCCGAGGACGAAGACGCGGCCATCGCGCTGTGGCTTGAGACCTGGCAGCAGGCCTATCCTTCGATCGACTTTGCCGCGCGCGTAAAATGGTGGCGCGAGCGCTGGCGCGGCGAATTGGTGCCGCACGCGGCGATCATTGTCGCGGAGCAGGCCGGCGCCCTGATCGGGTTCGTTACCATCGACACCTCAGGCTATCTCGACCAGCTGGTCGTCGCCCCCGGTCACTGGGGTTCGGAACTCGGCAACGCGCTGGTGGACGAAGCAAAGCGGCTGTCGCCCGATCGGATCACGTTGTTGGTCAACACCGACAACGCGCGCGCCATCCGTTTCTACGGGCGCAACGGATTTGTGCATGCCGGCGAGGATGTGAATCCGACATCGGGACGGCCGGTGTTGCGGATGGAGTGGAAAGGCAGTGATTAAAAATCGTCATTGCCGGGCTTGACCCGGCAATCCATCTTCTTCGAAAAATGTTTTCCGGTGAATGACGGATGCCCGAGTCAAGCCCGGGCATGACAAGTCGTGTTTTAAATCCCCTCGAACTGCAACCTTGCCAGCCTCGCATACAGCCCATTTGCCGCCACCAGCGAGGCGTGGGTGCCCTGCTCGACGATGCGGCCCTGGTCCAGCACCATGATGCGGTCGCAGGACAGGACGGTGGCCAGCCGATGCGCGATCACCAGCGTGGTGCGGTGGCGCATCAGTTCCTCCAGCGCGGTCTGCACCAGCGTTTCGCTTTCCGCATCGAGCGATGAGGTGGCCTCGTCAAGCAGCAACAGCGGCGCGTCGCGCAGGATGGCGCGCGCGATCGCGATGCGCTGGCGCTGGCCGCCGGACAGCGTGACGCCGCGCTCGCCGAGCTGCGCCTCGAATCCGCCGGGCAGGCGGCGAATGAATTCGGTGGCATGGGCAAGCTCGGCGGCGCGCTCGACTTCGGTGTCGTTGGCGTCAGGCCGTCCGAAGCGGATATTTTCCCGCGCGCTCGCTGCAAACACCACCGATTCCTGCGGCACCAGCGCGATGCGAGCGCGCACCTCGCGAGGATCGGCCGCCCTGATCGGCACGCCATCGAATGAAATCACGCCTGATGCAGGATCGTAGAACCGCAGCAGCAAATGAAACAGCGTGCTTTTGCCTGCGCCCGAAGGGCCCACAATCGCGACCTTCTCGCCGGCGCCCACGGTGAGCGAAACGCCATCGACCGCCAACGCATCCGGCCGGGTCGGATAGGCGAAGCTGACATTGTCAAAGCTGACGTCGCCGCGGGCCGGCACCGGCATGGCGCGCGGCGATGCCGGCGCTGAGATTGCCGATTTGACGAGCAGAATTTCGAACAGCCGTTCGGACGCGCCCGACGCCGCCGAGACCTCGCCCCAGACCTCGCTGAGCTGGCCGAGCCCGGCCGCGGCAAACGCCGCATACAGCACGAACTGGCCGAGCCGGCCGGGAGTGATCGAACCGGTCATCACGTCGTGCGAGCCGACCCAGAGGATCGCCACCACGCTGGAAAAGACGATGAAGATGATGATCGCGGTGAGAACCGCGCGCGCGCGGGTCGAGGTGCGCGCGGCTTCATAGGCCTGTTCGACTTCACCGCCGAAGCGCGCATTGGCCAGCCGCTCGCTGGTATAGGCCTGAACGGTGCGGATCGCGCCGACCAATTCGGAAGCGTATGCGGTCGCGTCCGCCAGCGTATCCTGGGCGTTGCGCGACAACCGCCGCACCCAGCGCCCGAACGCCACCAGCGGCAGCACGATCAGCGGTATTGCCAGGAGGACAAAACCCGAAAGCCGCGGGCTCGTGATCACCATCATCGCGGTGGCGCCGATGAACAGCATCAGGTTGCGCAGCGCGATCGAGACCGAGGCGCCGACCGCGGATTTGATCTGGGTGGTATCGGAGGTCAGCCGCGAGATCAGTTCGCCGCTGCGCGCGGAATCGAAGAACGCCGGCGACAGCGACATCAGGTGCGCGAACACGTCGCGCCGGAGATCGGCG
>JAQGKJ010000586.1 GCA_028290165.1 Bradyrhizobium sp.
GGCTCAGCATCTGCGCGATCATCATCACCGCGATCACCAGGCTGATCATGGAACTGATGCGATCGCGGCTGTAGAGATCGCGGATGATGGCGCGGCTCACCACCATGCCGGTGGCGCCGCCCAGCGCTTGCAGAAACCGCGCTGCGATCAATTGCGGCAGGGTCTCGGCAAAGATGCAAGCCCCGCTCGCCATCACCATCAGCCCGAGCCCCGCCAGCAGCACCGGACGGCGTCCGAAGCGATCCGACAGCGGGCCCATGATGATTTGCGAACAGGCGATGCCGACCATGTAAAGCGACACGGTCATCTGCGCGATCGAGATATCGCGCCCGAATGTGGTCGCAAGCACCGGCAGCGCCGGCACCAGCATATAGAGCGAAATCGGAGCCACGCCCGTCATCGCGACCAGCAACAGCAGCATAATCCGGGACGTTGCGGGGCCGGTGTTATCTTTCGCCGCGAAAGGCGGCTTGCCCATCACTCCGTGCATTAAGGTCTGATCCAATCCGGTGAATCAGACTGTAGCGCCATCTCGCAGCGCGAATACGGACGTTTCGGAATGCGGCTATTCCGTTTTCGGGATGCGGCTTCGAACAACATGGATTGAGGCGTTCGCTATGTTGCGGCAACGGCGGTGCGCCCCCTCTCCCGTGGGGAGAGGGTCGGGGTGAGGGCGTACGGTCTATCGTGGCGCGCAACCCCTCACCCGGCGCTACGCGCCGACCTCTCCCCATGGGAGAGGTGACGTCGAATATGCCGGGCCGACGATGAGATCCCTCTACAGCGACAGCGGCTCCGTCGCGGCGTCGAGCCACACCTTGGTGGCCTCGTCGACATGCGGGCGGACCGCATGGCGAACGCGCTCATGATACTCGTTGAGCCAGCTCAGCTCATCCCCGCTCAGCATGTTCAGGTCGACCAGGCGGCGGTCGATCGGCGCCAGGGTCAGCGTCTCGAAGGCGTTCACCGGCTTCTCGGCGCCGGCGATATCGGTGCCGACCACCAGTTCCAGGTTTTCGATCCGGATGCCGTAGGCGTCGGTTTTGTAATAGCCGGGCTCGTTGGACAGGATCATGCCGCGCCGGAGCGGCGTGGTGCCGAGCTTTGAGATTCGCGCCGGGCCCTCATGCACCGACAAATAGCTGCCGACGCCATGGCCGGTACCGTGCTCGAAATCGATGCCGGCCTGCCACAAAAATTGCCGCGCCAGCGTGTCGATCTGCGCGCCGGTGGTGCCGTCCGGGAATACCGCGCGCGCAATCGCGATATGGCCGCGCAGCACCCGGGTAAAGCGCTCGCGCATTTCAGCCGTTGGTTCGCCGATCGCGATGGTGCGGGTGACGTCGGTGGTGCCGTCTTCGTATTGCGCGCCGGAATCGATCAGCAGGAGATCGCCCGGCGAGATCCGCCGGTTGGTCTTGCGGGTGACGCGGTAGTGCACGATGGCGCCGTTCGGCCCGGTGCCGGCGATGGTCGGGAACGAGACGTCCTTCAGCGCCCCGGTGTCGCGGCGAAAAGTCTCCAACGCCTCGACGGCGTCGATCTCCGTCAATATACCCGACGGCGCTTCGCGGTCGATCCAGGCGAGGAAGCGCGTCAGTGCCACCGCATCGCGCCGGTGGGCGGTGCGGGTGCCTTCGATTTCGGTGATGTTCTTGACCGCCTTGAGCGTGCTGACCGGATCGCTGCCGCGGACCGGTTTGCCGCCGGCGGCAACGATCAGGCGGCTCAGCGCGTCGGCGGCGGTGGCGCTGTCGAGCCCAATCGATGCGCCGCCGCGCGCCAACTCGGTGAGGTTTGGCGCCAGCGCGTCCGGCTCCCTGACATCGGCCGATTGCTCGAGATGGTCGCGGGCGCTGTTGGAAAGCTTGCGGTGATCGATGAACACGATGGGGCGGCCGTCCTTCGGCACCAGCGCATAGGACAAGGGCAGCGGCGTATGCGAGACGTCGGCACCGCGGATGTTGAAGGTCCACGCCACGGCATGCGAATCCGACAGCACCAGCGCCTCGACGCCAAGCCTGGCGATCTCGAGGCGAATACGCTTGAGCTTCTCGGCTTCGGCTTCGCCCGAATATTGCCTGCCGTGAACGGTGACGGGCGCCAGCGGCGGCGGCGGGCGCTCGGTCCACACCGAATCGAGGGGGTTGGTGTCGACCGCGATCAGTTCCGCGCCGGCCTTGGCGCAGGCCGCGGCCAGCCGTTCGGCCGCCGCCGAAGTATGCAACCATGGGTCAAATCCGACCCGGTCGCCGGCGACGAGATGCTTGGTCAGCCAGGTCTCCGGCGGCGGATCGGCCAGCGGTTCGATACTCCAGGCCTTGCGGTCGACCTGCTTTCCCGCCTGCAGCGTATAGCGGCCATCGACGAACACCGCGGCCGCCTGGGCCAAAACGATCGCAAGGCCGGCGGATCCGGTAAAACCGGTCAGCCAGGCCAGCCGTTCTTCCGACGGCGCGACATATTCGTTTTGTTGCTGGTCGGCGCGGGGAATCACGAACCCGGTCAGCTTCCGCCGCGCCAGTTCCTCGCGAAAGGCCGACAGCCGCGCGGTCAGGGCAACGCCGCTTTCGGGCTCTTCGAATGTCTGGAACTGGGCTTCGAACATCGCGCAAATATCCTGCCAAATATCCTAGGTTTGTGGGGAGAACTCCGCAATGCGTCACAAATCCTTTCAATTTGCCGAAAGGTGTGATTGAATTGCTGCACCTGCGTTAGACGGGATGGAACGATTTACTGTCAACGGTTTACGGGCGACGATTCACTGCCAGAAGCAGTACATCGGCCAAGATCCGGGGGAAATCCAGGGGGTGTTTCAACTCAACGACGAGGGGATGCACAATGCCTGCTTTTACGTTTGAGAAGATCTCGCCGCCGATCCGGCGCGGCCCGATTCCTCCAATCGCTAAAAAACAACGCGGTGTCATCGTTCAGATCCTGGATCGTTTTGTCGAGGCACGTGTGAGGAAAAGCTTGCGCGAGGAGGGGGACGTCGCCGCCCCCCGCCAGCCAAAACCCCCGGAATAAGAGCTTGCCCGATTAAGCGTTTACCCCACCTTGCGCATCAGCAGGCTGCTCCAGCCTTCGATTTGCATGTGCCGTTCTAGAACAAGCCCGCGGGCGCGGTAGACGGCGATCACGCCTTGAGCCTGATGCGGCAGCAAGCCCGATAGAATGACCAGCGCCGATGGCGCCAGGTGCCGCGCCATCGGCGTTGCCATTTGCCGCAAGGGATTGGCGAGGATATTCGCCAGCACGAGGTCGAACGGCCCGCGCGCCGCGAATTGCGGCGCTGAGAATCCAGGCGCGCGGATCGCCTGCACGAGATTTCCCGTGCCATTGAGCCGGGCATTTTCCGCGGCCACCCGCACCGAAAGCGGATCGATATCGCTCGCGAGCACCCCGATCTGCAACGCCTTGCCGGCGGCGATGGCCAACACGCCGGTGCCGGTTCCCAAATCGAGCACGCGCGCAGGCCGACGCGCCTTCAACACCTCGTCGAGCAGCAACAGGCAGCCGCGGGTGGTGCCGTGGTGGCCGGTGCCGAACGCCAGCGCCGCCTCGATCTCGATGCCGAGCTTGTTGGGCGGGATCCGGGCGCGGTCATGCCGGCCATGCACGACGAAGCGCCCGGCGCGGACGGGAACGAGCTCTTCGAGCGTCGCCTTGACCCAATCCCTGGCTTCCACCGAATCGAACGCGATGTTCCGCGCGACCTCATCGCCGGCGGCGATGCCGACGAGATGACGGATCGAGGTTTCATCGGGCGGCTCCGCAAAATGCACGGTGATGTCCCAGCGCCCGCCGGGCCCCTCGTACGCGGCGATCGCGGCTTGCCCTTCGAAAAAGCTCTCGGTCAGGAGATCGAAGACGCGCTTTGCGGTCCGTTCGTTGCCGATCGCGAAGGTGGCACGGCTGGTGGTTGGCGTGAGTATGGAGGTCATCAATGAACTCTGAAATCGACGCGGGCGGAAAATGGGGAATCCTCCGCCACATCCATTACCCGGTAATCGGGTGGCGCAACAACCCTGCCTCCTTATGGTGTCTCAAACACACCATCAGGAGTTTCCGGACATGCCACCCTTCCGCAAGTTCCACTCTATCGCGGCCCTGTGCGGCGACGGGCTGCGGCCCGAACTGCAAGCGCTGTTCGAGCGGCTGGCCGTGGATCCGCATTCCGAACTGTTCGTCAGAAATGACGGCATGGTCCAGTCAGGCCCGGACCCGGTTGCTGCAGGAGCGCCGCGCGCGCAAGGCACAAGCCAGAGCCACGCCTCCGATGCAGACAGCACCCAGCATCTTGTCCAATGGAGAAAATTTCGGCCCGCGAGCTGAGCGGCCAGCAATGCCGCCCTCTGGCGCTTCTCGACGCCCGTCGCCGCAGGCTGTATCGTTCCGGAGCGAAGGCGCGGCAGCTTTATCAATGAAGAATGGGCTTTATTCCATCCACATCCACATGCTCGACGGCGTCAGGGGCCGCGACAGCGGGATCCTCATCCTCCAGGACGGCATGCTGGTCGGCGGCGGCCCCTATTTCTGGTCGGTCGGCTCCTACACCGTCGGCAAAGGGACCTGGAAGGGTCAGCTGACCACCAATCAGCACACGCCGCTTGCCGATCCCTTTGTGCGCCCGCTGTTTGCCGGGCAGGAGGTCGCCAGCGGGTTTTCGGGGACGTTCGCCGACGACCAGGCCGAGGTGTTCGGCACTACGCTGGTGGGAAACCGCAGCCTGAGCTTTCGGGCGACCTTGAAGAAACTCGCGGATAGCTGAAAGCAGAAAGAGCCACCCCATGACCGCAGAAAGATCTTCCGGCGTTACCGTCACCGGCCTATTCCATGACTTTGTCAACAAGCGGTCTTCGGTTTCCGTTGTCTGGGACCATGAGCCGGAAAAGCGGCTGAGCCTGCTGGTCACGTATGGCTGCACTCTGGACGACGTTCAGGCCGAGGCAGAGAAGGCAGTTCGCGCGTTGGCCTCGGAAAACGCGACGATTTCAATCAACCCGGCAATGTGAAGCGACCAAGCGATGCTGCCGTGCGTTCACAGCTTGTCCACTTCAAGCGCGACGGTTCTTCACAGCGTTGCACACCCAGACACCCGGTAGTGTCTCAGGTAAGCTTCGCAAGAGAGGGGCAAGATGGGATACCGAATTGCGACAATCTTGACCGTGATTGCGATGATCTTCCTACCGGAATTTGCGCGGTCATTCCCGTGGTACTTTGCGCTGCCGCTAGGGGTGCTTGGTTTTGGCTGGCTTCTATACGCGCAATATTCTTACGAAGCGGCCAAACGCGATCAAAATTCAAACTAAGACACTACCGGTTCTTCACAGCGTTGCACACTCGGACATCCACAGAATTATCCCCCGGAGGGCCTCCACTTCAACACCGGAAACCCACCGGCTTCTCCACCGGGTTATCAACCTGTTTTCCACAAT
>JAQGKJ010000589.1 GCA_028290165.1 Bradyrhizobium sp.
GCGCCGCTCCACCCGGCGAGGCCAATCACTTTCATCGTATTCTCCGGGCCGCCGGCGGAACCGGGGCTATGTTTTGCCTATCGGTGCTTTATATCGGCTCACAGGGAATGTCATGCTAGCCTGTGACCCATGATGAAGATTGACAAGGCCCCGGTCCCACTGATCGTCCCCAATCCGCAGGATCCGCGGCTGACCGAACGCGTCGCCGGAACCGATCAGACCGGGGTCACCGTCGAGATCAATGTCCCGGTGGAGCGGCCGCTGACGCTATATCTCAACGCGCAGGAGATCGTCACCATGATGACGATCGGCGACTATCCGGAATATCTGGCGCTCGGCTATCTGCTCAACCAGAATATGCTGAAATACGACGACGTCGTCACCGAGGTCGAATATGACGACGATCTGCAGGTGGTGGTGGTGCGAACCGAGCACCACACCAATTTTGAAGCGAAACTGAAGAAGCGCACGCAGACTTCGGGCTGCGCGCAGGGCACGGCGTTCGGCGATCTCCTGGAAGCCGTCGAAAGCGTCGCGCTGCCCAAGGCGGAGCTGCGCACTTCCTGGCTCTACCAGATGACACACGCGATCAACACCATGCCCTCGCTCTATCTCGAGGCCGGCGCCATCCATGGCTGCGTGCTGTGCAAGGAGGGCACGCCCGTCTGCTACACCGAGGACGTCGGCCGCCACAACGCCGTCGACAAGATCGCGGGCTGGATGTTCCGCCATAACGTCGATGCCGCCGACAAGATTCTCTACACCACGGGTCGGCTGACCTCGGAGATGGTGATCAAGACGGTGCGGATGGGGATTCCGATCCTGGTTTCGCGCTCGGGTTTTACGGCATGGGGCGTCGATCTGGCGCGGCAGGTCGGGCTGACGCTGGTCGGACGCACCCGGGGCAAACGTTTCATCGCGCTGTCGGGCCAGGAGCGTATCGTCTACGACCAGAACCTCGCGTTTGTCGAAGAGGAATCCGCGCGTCACAAGCGCAAGGGTGCCGATCGTGATGACTAACACGCCGGCGACATCAAGCGATGCGCCGGCGACACCAGCCGTGCTGCTCGCTGGCGGCCTGGCGCGGCGGATGGGCGGCGGCGACAAGCCGATGCGCCAGATCGGCGGCCGCACCATTCTGGCGCGCGTCATCGCACGCCTAAAGCCGCAATGCGATGGGCTCATTCTCAACGCCAACGGCGATCCGGCGCGGTTTGCGAGTTTTGCCTTGCCCGTTATCCCCGATACCGTCGCCGATTTTCCGGGACCGCTCGCGGGCATTTTGGCTGCCCTCGACTGGGCCGCGGCCAACCGGCCCGGGATTTCATGGGTGCTGAGCGCCGCCGCCGACTGTCCGTTCCTGCCGCGCGATCTCGTCGCGCGGCTGCAGCAGGCGCGCACCGAGCAGAACGCCCAGCTTGCGGTCGCCGCCTCCGGCGGGCAGTCGCATCCGGTGATCGGACTATGGAGCGTCGGCTTGCGCGAAGAACTTCGCCATGCGCTGATCGTGGAAGACATCCGCAAGATCGACCGCTGGACCGCGCGCTATCAGCTGGCCACCGTGGAGTGGCCGACAAAACCGCTCGATCCGTTCTTCAACGCCAACACCATGGATGACATCGCGGAGGCGGACCGGCTGGCGGCGCTGGATGGGGGTTGAGTAACCGTAACAGGGAGTTCGATCATGACCATCAAACCAGATTTGAACGGCCGCATCGCGCTGGTGACAGGAGCGTCTCGCGGCATCGGAGCAGCGATTGCCGCTACGCTCGCCGAAGCCGGCGCTGCTGTCGCTGTGAATTACCGGGAACGTGCCCCTGAGGCCAATGCGGTCGTGGCGAAGATAAAGGACATGGGCGGCCGCGCGATCGCGACCGCCGCCGACGTGTCCCAGGCTGCTTCCGTCGCAAAAATGCACGATCAGGTCGCATCGACGCTGGGTCCAATCGACATTCTCGTCAACAATGCCGGAATCGCAATCGTCCGTGGCATCGATGACCTGACCGAAAGCGATTTCGACGTGACGATTGCGGTCAACCTGAAATCAGCCTTTCTCTGCACGCAAGCCGTCGTGCCGGCGATGCGTACGAAGAAGTGGGGCCGTATCGTCAATATCTCGTCCGGTGCCGCGCGCGGCGGCGGCGCGATCGGTGTTCACTACAACGCCTCGAAGGCCGGCATGGAGGGGCTCACGCGTGGCTACGCCGCGCGGCTGGTCAAGGAAGGCATCACGGTCAATGCGGTGGCGCCCACGCTGATCGAAACCGACATGATGCGCGGGCGGTCCGATCTGGCGCGCAATATCCCGCTTGGCCGCCTGGGGCATCCCGAGGAAGTGGCGCAGGCGGTGCTGATGGTTCTTGGAAACCCCTACATGACGGGCCAAACGATCGCGTTGAATGGCGGCATGGCGTTCATTTGACAAGGGCTAGCTACGCCGGCCTAAATCCCGCCTGCGTCAGCGCCGCGCGGCTTTCCTCCGATGCCAGCGCTCGCAAAAACGCCTGCACTGCCGGGCGTTGCTTGCGCGCCGTCACCAGCGCAAAGTCATAATGCTCTTCGGCAAACGGAATGAAGCCCAGGCCCGCGGCATGCGCGACCGGCGCAATCGTCATGCCCCAATCGGCGCGATGCTGCGCGACCGCGGCGGCAACCGCATTGTGCGACTTCGGCTGATTCCAGTAACCGTCGGGACGAGCCTCGCCGAGCAGCCGGTCGATCAGGATGCGGGTGCCCGCGCCCTGGTTGCGGTTGACCATGATGCAGGCGGCATCGGCGAGCGCCGCGCGCACCGCCTCCTGCGCGGTCAAACCTTCAAAGCGCGCATCGCCGGCACGAAACACGATGCCCTGCATCCGCCGCCAGCCCGGAATCAATTCGAGTCCGTCGGCAAGGAACGGCGTGTTGTAGCTCTCCGACTTCTCGTCAAACAAATGGATCGGCGCGAAATCGCATTCGCCGCGCTTGGCCGCCGCGAGGCCCCCGAGGCTGCCGACCGCGATCGAACGCACGGAAAGTCCCGCGTGAGAAAGCAGCGCGGTCACGAGATCTAGCCCCGTGCAGTGGCTGCCGACGATCACGAGATCGGGCACCCGCACATGCGGAGTGAACAGCGTCACTTCAGCCTCTGTGCCGGCGGGCATCTGATCGGCCAGCGCATCGATGCGCAGGAATCCGTCGGCCTGCGCGAACGAGGTGATCGCGCCGGAGCCTTTGCCGGAGGGATAGGCGATCAGGCCGGCGTCGCCTTCGACCAGCGAGACCATCACAAATTCGGTGCGGCCGAGTTCGGACGCGATCCGCACCGGGACCTTTGCCATAACGCTAGCGTCGGAGCGCGGCGGCAGGCCCGCCATCCGCCGCAGCACCGGCACGATCATGTCGTGGAAGGTGAACATGGCCGACGTCGGAAAGCCCGGCAGGATCACCACCGGCTTGCCGTCACAGACCGCAAGACACAGCGGCTTGCCGGGTTTTAAGGCAACGCCATGCGCGACGATGCCGGGTTTTCCAAGCCGCGCGATGATGCGGTGGGATAGATCGCCCGCGCCCTTCGAGGTGCCGCCGGACAACACCAGCATGTCGCAGGTCTCAAGCGCGTTGCGCATCGTGGCTTCGAGCTTTTCCTCGTCGTCGGCAACAGCGCCGAGAAACACCGCCTCGCCGCCGTTCTCGTTGACTGCTGCCGCGACGATCGCGCCGTTGGTATCGTAAATCTCGGCCGACCGCAGCGGCGCTCCCGGCTGCACCAGTTCGTCGCCGGTCGAGATCACGGCCACGCGCGGCCGTCGCGTGACGGAAACCTCCGAGATGCCGCAGGCCGCACACATGCCGATCTCGCGCGAGCCGATCATGGTGCCGGCGCGCAACAGCGCCTCGCCGCGCGCGATGTCGGAGCCGGCATAGGAGATGAACTGTCACGGCGAGGCGGCGCGGCGGATCTCGATCGCGCGATGGCCGACGGGTTGGCTGTGCTCGACCATCACGACGGCATCGGCGCCGCGCGGCAGCGGCCCGCCGGTCGCAATCGGGGTCGCGGTGCCCGACAGCACCGGCCGCGTCGGCGCGGTGCCGCAGGCGATCGCCTCGTCGTTCAGCATGACGCGCGCCGGCGTTGCCTCGCTGGCGGATGCGAGATCGGCGGAACGCACCGCAAAACCGTCGACATTGGAACGATCGAAAGGCGGCACGTCGATCGGCGCCACGATATCCTGCGCCAGCACGGAGCCGAGCGCCTCGGAAAGTCGCCGCTGATCGCTCGGGACGGGACGCGGAAACAGCGCCGCTTCGAAACGCGCAAGCGCATCCTCGCGCGACAGGATGGTCAGGAACTGGTCCTGATCGACATTGTCGCGGTTTTTTGGCAGCTGCGCATTGGTCATGTCGGAACCCATATTAATCCCGCAGAATATAGGCGTCGACCGGCGTACCCGCAGCAAAACCTTCACTGCCGCCGGGCACCACCAGCCATGCATCGGCGCGGGCGATTCTCTCGATCGACAGCTCGCCCACCGCGAGCGGCATCCAGCACGCTTCGATTTTTTCCAGCAAGACGACCTCCGCGATGCCGACGCTTGAGGCGATCTTGCGCGCCAGCGGCAGCGTCACCGCCGGTCGCGGCCGAACCCCGGACAACCGGTCCAGCACGGGAAGCGCAAGCGTCCACCACGCCGTGATCGCAGAATCGGGTGCGCCCGGCAACGCGATGACGGGAATTTTTCCGATCCAGCCGACCGCCGAGGTTCGGCCGGGCTGCAGCGCGATACCATGGGCGACAACCGCGCCGCGCTGCGCCAGCGCCGTGACCGCCGCATCGGTGCGGCCGACGCCACTGCCGCCGACCGTGAGAAGCATATCGCACGCGCCTGTGTCGAGCGCGGCTGCGATGGATGCCTGATCGCGGGCCGCGGCCTCGGTGAAGGTGACGTCGGCCCCGGCGTCGCGCGCGCTTTCCGAAATCAGCTGCGCCGTCGCCGCATCGCCCGAGGCTGCGGGAATATTGACGAGATGCAGGCGGGGACGGCGCACATTCAGCCTTTCCAGCCCGGCTGCGCGCGCGATCAGGAGATCGAGCGGGCGGACCCGCTGTCCGGAAGTCATGACATGACTTCCCTCGGCAACGTCGCCGCCGATCCGGCGAACGCCCTGCCCTGGTATCGCTTCCGCCAGCACCTGAACCAGCGGGCCGGTTCGATCGACCGAATCCGAATCGACCACGCATTCGCAAGCCTCCGGCATGGCATCGCCGGCTTCGACCCAGACCGGCGATTTGGCCAGCGGCAGCGGCGAATAGGACGACGCGCCGACGAGATCGCGGGCGCGCAACGCCCAGCCATCGCTGGCTGCGATGTCTCGCGCGGGCAGCGCTCCGAGCGGCGGCATATCGGCAGCAACGCAGCACAGCGCGTCCTTAAGCGGAAGCTCGACCGGTGCGACCGGCTCAAGTCGCTCCAGCAACGCCACCAGCGCCACATCGAGCGGGGTGAGCGAAGCCGGCAGGCGTTGTGACATGTGGAAGGCCTCCCTCACATCCCCCTCTCCGCATTGGGGAAGAATAATTGCTGGCCATCGATCTTGTAGCCCGCGATCGCGGCCTGGCCTTCGGCCGAGATCAGCCAGTCGATGAAGATCTGGCCCAGCTCCTTCCTCACGGTGGGATATTTTGAGGGGTTCACCAGCATGACGCCATATTGATTGAACAGCCGCTTGTCGCCTTCGACCGATATTTCGAGGTCGCCGCGGTTCTTGAAGGATATCCAGGTCCCGCGGTCGGATAGCACATAACCGCTCATCGCGCTCACGGTGTTGAGCGCCGCCCCCATGCCCTGCCCGATCTCGCGATACCAGGGGCCTTTGGCGGCGGCGAGATCGATACCGGCGTGCTTCCATAGCGACAGTTCGGCCAGATGGGTACCGGAATTGTCGCCGCGCGAGACGAACGGCGCGTGCTTGGCCTGGATCGTCTTCAGCGCGGTCTCGATATCCTTGCCCTTGACGCCCGCGGGGTCGCTTTTCGGCCCGATCAGGACGAAGTCGTTGTACATCACGTCAAACCGCTTCACGCCGAACCCCTCGGTAAGGAATTTTTCTTCCTGCGCTTTGGCATGGACGAACACCACGTCGGCATCCCCCCGCCGCGCGGTGTCGAGCGCCTGGCCGGTGCCCTGCGCGATCACCTTGACCTCGATGTTTGTCTTGGCCTTGAAGATCGGCAGCAGATAGCCGAACAGCCCGGAATCCTGGGTCGACGTGGTCGACGCCACGACGATCGATCGATCCTCGGCGCCCGCGGCTGCGACATGGACAATGCTGCCGAGTAAAACCGCCCATGCGAGCGATGAAAGGCGAAACGCCATCAGGTGCTTCCTTTCCGAAAATCAAATCACGAGATCGCCGCGCACGAAGGCGGCCGCCTCCGGCGTCGATGGGCGGTCGAGGAAATCCGCGGCCCTGCCCTGCTCGCGCAGCGCGCCGCGGACCAGAAAGATCACATCGCCCGCAACCCGGCGCACCTGGCCGAGATCGTGGGAGGCCATCACGATCTTGATGCCGGATTGGGCCGCCGCCAGAACGATCTCTTCGACGGTGCGCGTCGCGGCGGGATCGAGATTGGCGGTGGGCTCGTCGAGCAGCAGAACTTCCGGATCGCGCGCCAGCGC
>JAQGKJ010000787.1 GCA_028290165.1 Bradyrhizobium sp.
GCGCGATCAGCGCCTTGACGCGATCGGCCTTCACGGTTTTCTCGTTGTCGATTAGCGCGCCGAAAACAGCGATGATCCTGTCGGCGTCATCAGCGGCTGCCGCCGCGACGCAGGGCGCGGGGTCGACCTGCGGGTCCGCCGCAGACTCGGCGCCGGTCGCGAACGCTGCGTGCGAAAGCGCCGTCCACAGCAGACAGGCGACCGCCGCATTCCGGATCGGGGCTTTGAAAAAACGTGGCATCGATGGGTTCATAACACGGCAATGATAACGCGGATCGGCGCCACGGCGAAATCCGGCGATGAAAAGCTTGCGTATTTTAGTGCTAGAATTGACGGGGATATCGAGCGACCGACAGGAAGGGCGTGGTTTGACGACATTCGAATGGTTCATTGCCGTGTTGCTCGGCGCGGTGGTGCTGTCGGCGCTGGCCCGGCGGATCAAGGTGCCCTACCCGACATTTCTCGCCCTCGGCGGCGCGCTGCTCGCATCCGTGCCGTCAGGTCCGTCCTGGACGCTGGAGCCTGACCTGGCACTGGCCCTGTTCGTGGCGCCCGTGCTGCTCGATGCCGCCTTCGATACCTCGCTGCGCGACCTCCGCAACAACTGGCTGCCGGTCTCGACGCTGGTGTTCGCCGCCGTCGGTTTCACCACCGTCGCGGTCGCGGTGGTTGCGCGTTGGCTGCGGCCGGACATGCCGTGGGCGGCGGCGATCGCGCTCGGCGCCATCGTGGCGCCACCGGATGCCGCCGCGGCAACGGCCATCCTCCGTCAGGTCAAGCTGCCATACCGGATCGTCAAGATCCTCGAAGGCGAAAGCCTGCTCAACGACGCCGGTGCGCTCTTGATCTACCGCGTTGCCGTCGGCGCCGCGCTGGTTCAGCACTTCAGCTGGAGCGAGTTTGCGCCTTCGATCGTATTGGCGTTGGCGGGAAGCCTGGTGGCCGGTTATCTGTTCGCCCGGATTTCGATGGCGTTGTCGTCACGGATCACGGATGTGCCCAGCTCGATCATCGTACAGTTTGCGGGCACCTTCACGGTGTGGATCGTCGCAGAGCATATCGGCCTGTCCGGCATACTGACCATCGTTGCCTACGCGATCACGATCGCGCGCACCGCACCGGCACGAATGTCCGCGCGGCTCCGCGTGCAGTCCTATGCGGTCTGGGACACCGTCCTCTTCGTCCTCAACGTCCTGGCGTTCGTGCTGATCGGCCTGCAGTTGCGGCCAATCTGGGAACGGCTCGATGATCCGGTGCGGTTCAGCTATTGCCTGTTCGCGGCGGCGGTGCTCGGCGTGACCGTCCTGACGCGCATTTCCTGGGTGGCCCTTTACGGCACGACGTTGCAGCTCCTGATCAGGACCGGTCTGTTTCGCCCAGCCCGCTCGATGATGATGCCCACCCTGAAGGGCGGCACCGTCGTCGCGTGGTGCGGTATGCGCGGCATCGTCACGCTGGCGGCGGCGTTCGCGCTGCCGCCCGGCTTTCCCTATCGCGATCTCATCCTGCTGACGGCCTTTGCGGTGGTGCTGGGATCGCTGGTGATCCAGGGCCTGACGTTGCGGCCGTTGGTCTCGGCACTGCGGCTGACGGACGATGACCCGGTAGCAACCGAGGTCGCGCGCGCCCGGGAGGCCGCCTATCGCGCGGCACTGGACGAGATCGACGGCGACCCTTCCGAAGCAGCCGAAATGCTCAGGCATGAATACCGCGCGCTGCTGCTTCGCGCCAAAGGCGACAGAGGCCTGTCCACCGGCGAACTCTCGGCGGACCCGTTGCGGCGGCGCGCCATCGGCGCCGCGCGGCGAGCGATCATCGCGCTGCGGCAGTCGGAAGATATCGGCGACGATGCCTTTCATCAGCTCGAGGAGGAGTTCGACTGGGCTGAACTGAGCGCGCAGCCGTGAGCTGTCGTCCCTGCGAAAGCAAGGACGATCTGGGAAATTGCTTCGGCGCCTGCGCCCCCTCTTCCCGCGCTTGCGGGGAGGGCTGGGGTGGGGGCTCTCTCAGCACGCGAGTCTGCGGAGGCAGCCCCCACCCGCCTTTGTTTCGCGAAGGCACCCGCCCCCGCAAGCGCGGGAGAGGGTGACGAAAACCTTAACTCATCTTCAGCGTAACCCCGCCATCGACCACCAATTCAATGCCGGTGATGTATCGCGACTCGTCGGACGCCAGAAACAGCGCCGCGTTGGCGACGTCCCAGGCTTCCCCCATGTGGCCCATCGGAACCTGCGCGTCGCGGGCGCGCCACATCGCCTCGACGTCGCCCTTGGCGTAACTCGCCGCTAACCCAGCAGAGTGCTCGACCATCGGCGTTTTCATCAGGCCCGGCAGGACGGTATTGACCCGGACATGGCTGGCTGCGAATTCGACCGCGGTGGTGCGCGTCATCTGGTTCATCGCGGCCTTGGTCGCGGCATAGGTGACATAGGACACGCCGGTATGACGGATCGAGGCGATCGTCGAGATGTTGACTATCGAGCCGCCGCCCTGCCGCACCATTACAGGAATCACGTGCTTCATGGCGAGATACGCGCTCTTGAGGTTGACGGCGAAGACGCGGTCCCAGTCCGCCTCCGAGACATCGACCACGCTTCCCATCTCGGCGATGCCGACATTATTGTCGAGCACGTCGATGCGACCGCAGGCCTTCAGACATGCCGCGACCATGGCTTCGACATCGCCGGCGCGGGACACATCGGCCGTAAACGCCGTTGCGTTACCGCCTTCGGACACGATGATCTTCACCGTCTCTTCCGCCGCAGCGCCGTTGCGGTCGACGCAAAACACCTGCGCGCCCTCGCGCGCAAAGGTCACGGCGGTCGCCTTGCCGTTGCCCCAGCCCGGCCCGATCGAACCGGCGCCGACCACCATCGCTGTCTTGCCCTTGAGCCGTTCCATCGACTTCTCTCCCGTTGCAGTTTGTTATCGTTCGCGAGCCACAAGCGTAACGCAGGCTACGGATTATTACAGGCGCTCATCGTCGTGGTGTTCACGCCGATCGGGTGCCCAAGAATCTCCGACAGCGTACGGCATTGTCCATCGCTGCACAGCCGCCATTCGCCGGCGGCGCCGGAATTGCCCAGCACCACTTGCGGCATCGGCGCGCGCGCGGGTCTCCATTGAAACCAGCCGTCGACCAGGCGCGCCTGCGGCGGCGGCTCCATGCCGGCACCAGAACCCTTGACGCGGGCCTGCACCAGTTCGAGCCCCTTGGGCGTAATGCGCCAGTCTTCCTGCCAGTCGACCTTTTCAATGGAGTGCGTCCACGCCAGCGTGAAAGCCGCAATCGACAGCGTCTTCACCGCGCCGACGGAGGCGAGGCAAAGGCTCAAGCCGCCGCCACCTTTGCAGGCGGGCGCTGCCGCCACTGCCACAGCACGATGGCAGCCGTCAGCGCGAAGCCCGCGGTGTCGCTGAAGCGAAAATCGCCGAGCAGGCAAAG
>JAQGKJ010000630.1 GCA_028290165.1 Bradyrhizobium sp.
TCGAATGGCAGCGCCGAAGCCGGCACCGGGGTGACCGCCACGACGGACTTCACGCGCGCAGCAGCGTCCATCGCCACCTTTTGCGCCGCCTTGCCGCCCATGGAATGGCCGACGACATGAAACTCGCGCCATCCGAGCTCCTCAGCGAGCGCGATCGCATCCGCCGCCACTTCACCGATAGTGTACTCACCGGAAATATGGCGCGAATTTCCGTAACCGCGGATGTCGAGGAAGGCGTATGTATAGCTGACCGTGTCGAGGCAGTCGAAGATCGGGGTGCATACCCGGTGATCCCAGAACCATCCGTGAATGACCACGACCTTGGTCGGACCGTTGCCGATCGCCTTGTGCCAAACCATTTTTCCCCCTGACATCGCTGATACGGCCGATTACTTCTTGTCGGCGGCTGCGAAGACTTCCCTGCAGGCCGCGACGCCATTGATGGCGGCGGCAACGCCGACATAAGGCACGAGCTGCATCATGATTTCGACCAGCTCTTCCCGGGTGACGCCGCAGCGCAGGGCGCCGCCGAGATGGGTGCGCAACTGCGGCGCCGCGGTCCCGAGCGTCGCCAGCGCCGCGACGGTGACGATCTGCCGGGTGCGTGAATCCAGTGTGGGGCTTTGGTAGATCTCTCCGTAGATCGTCTCGAGTACGTAAGTGGCGAGCTGGGGAGCCACGTCGCCCAGCGACCGCTCGACCTGGTCCGGCGTTTGCCCGAGAATTTCACCGATCTTTTGTGCACCGCGAGCGCGGCGCTCCGGGTCTGACTGCATTCTGGCTTCCTTCTGTCCGCGGTGTCGCGCTAAGGTGAACTTGCAGCCGGCTGGTCCCGCGCAAGAAATCGTCCAAGCTGTAGGGCCGGCATCGGCAAGCGTCAACCAAGCGAAATGCAAAATGAAGCGTAAGGGGATCGCGCATGGGAGGAATATGTTCAGCCGCTATTTGAAGACGGTTGCGCTTTGCGCCGGCGTGACGATAGCCTCGGTCGCCGGCACGGCCTCAGTCATGGCCCAAACCTATCCGACCCAACCGGTCAAGATCCTGATCGGCTTTGGCCCGGGCTCGGCCGCGGATATCCTCGCTCGCCTTGTCGGCAAGCAGATGGAGGTCAGTCTCGGTCAGCCGATCGTGGTCGAAAATCGACCCGGCAACAGCAGCATGATCGCAGCCGAAACCGTGGCACGCGCCTCGCCCGACGGTTACACGCTTTTCATGGCGACGATCGCCAACACGCTCAATCCGGCGGAGACGAAATCGAGCTTCAATCTCGGGAAAGATCTCGCGCCGATCGCGCTTCTCGGCATCGTTCCCAACTTGCTGGTGGCGCACCCCTCGGTCCCCGCCAATAATCTGCAGGAGCTGATCGCGCTGGCCAAAAGCAAGCCCGAAAGTTTGACCTTCGGCTCTTCCGGCTATGCGACGGCCAGTTACATGGCAGCCGAGCTGTTCAACGCCAAGGCGGGCACCAAAATCCTGACGGTTCCTTATCAGGGCGGCAGCAATCAATCTCTTTCGGACCTGCTGTCGGGCCGCATCACCCTGATGTTCAATGTGGCCGCGACGCTCGCGCCGCATGTTGCGGCGGGTAAACTAAAGGCGTTCGCGGTGGCGCAGTCGAAGCGGGCATCGATCATGCCGGACGTTCCGACGCTCGACGAGGCCGGAATGCCGGGCTATGACGCCGGAATCTGGATCGGGTTGCTGGCGCCGCCCGGAACGCCACCCGCGATCATCGAGAAATTGTCGGTCGCGGCGAACGCAGCGCTGAACACCGAGGAGGTTCGCACGGCGTTGACGCGGCAGGGCACCGATCCCGTCGGCGGCACGCCGAAGGAATTTTCCGATTTTATCCGCGCCGACATCGAAAAGTGGACCGCGGTGCTTGCGTCGTCGCCGGGTCCTGCGAAATGAGGGCTTAAACGTCGGCGTTACGGCTTGCCTGCTTTGAAGGCATCGAGAATCTGAACGCAGGCAGGTCCCGATCGCGCGCACCAGGCACGCTGTGCCGCCGCCGCTCCCGGCTGGAACGCCTCAACGATGGCGGGGGCAGGCGTGGAATCGATGGTGACGCCATTCTGCCGCATGCGCGCATAGTTCTCTTGCAGCCGGGTAGACAAGGCGAGCCACAATTCAGCTTCGGTTTGGCGGCCGGCCGCATCGACCGCCTCGCGCAAATCCGGCGCGAGGCCGTCGTAGAGCGTCTGATTGACGCTCGCGACCGATAGCGGCAGCGAATAGGTAATTTCGCTGAAATAGGTCAGGTATTCCCAAAGCTTGCGGCCGGCGCCGCCGTCACCCGACGATAGCACGGCATTGATGCTGCCATCGACCAGTTTCGGCATCGTATCGGCAAAACTGATAGGCGCGGCCTTGGCGCAGACGCTGGCAAACACCTCGCTTGATATCTTGTCATAGGTGCGGATCGAAAGACCGGACAGGTCGGACGCCGTCTTCAGCGGCGCCTTCGACCAGATGCCGGAGGGCGGCCAGGGCGTCAGATAGAGCAGCCGCAGACCTTTTTTCTGCAATGCGGCTCCGAGGTGTGGCCGCGCCAGTTCGGCAAGCCGCTTCGCGTCCGCAGTCGACGTCGCCAAAAACGGCAGTGTGGGCAAAGCGAAGATCGCATCCTCGGCTTCCAGCGCGCCGGCGAGCGCATCGCCAGCCTGTACCCGGCCGTCGGCGATCGCGGCAAGCATGCCGGCCGATTTAATTCCCGCCGACGCATCGAAGCTCGGCTTGATCTGCAGTTTTCCTGCGCTGAGCTCGGCGAGATATTTTGCAAAGGTCGTGATGCCAAGCCCGGGCATCGCGCTCTGCGGATATTCCGTCGGCATATCCCAAACCGTCTGCGCAAACGCCGCTGCCGGATGCAGCAGCAGGAGCGCGACGGTCAGCCTACGAAAAAGTCGCACAGTTCCTCACTATCCAATCCGCCGGTTCATCCTCCCAGCATTGCTAGTAGATCACACCGGAGGCGGTGATTTTTTCCCTTCGGGGCCGCGAATTGGCGGCCATAGAAGACCGGATGAAACACATGGTTGAAAATGCCTATTTATGAAACATTTGTTGCAAAGGGCATTCCGGCCCGGCTAGACTGGTTGCATGAAGCAGCTTTCGTCCTTCGATTCCCGGCTAAGAGCGGATTTTGAAAAGCTCTCGCCGCAGCTGCAGGAGGCGGCCCGCTGGGTGATCGATCATCCGGCCGACGTCGCGTTGTTGTCGCTGCGCGAACAGGCGCGTCGCGCCAACATCGCACCGGCGACGCTGACGCGGCTGGCGCAGCGGCTCGGGCTTCGCGGCTATGACGGCGTTCGCAAGCTGTACGCCGACGCGGTGCGTGCGCGGCCCGAGAGCTATCGCGGCCGCGCCGAAGAGCTATTGGTGCGGCGCGACAGCGAAGGCGATTCAGCGCTGGTGCAGGATACGTTTGCGTCGCTGGCGCAACATCTGCAGAATCTGTCTTCGCCTGATGCCATCAAGCGATTTACTTCCGCCGCCGATATGATCGCGTCCGCGGAGCGGGTGTTTTGCCTGGGCCTGCGCTCGAGTTTTGCGGTGGCCTACATTTTCCACTACGTGCGTTCGCTGTTCGGCTCGAATTCCGTGCTGGTCGACGGATCCGGCGGCAGCGGTGTCGACGTGCTGCGCACCATCGGTAAAGCCGACGTGCTGCTTGTCGTCTCGGTAAAACCCTATGTCAGCCATACGATCGAGGCTGCGACCTTCGCCAGGGCGCGCGGCACGCGGGTCGTTGCCCTGACCGACAGCGAAATTTCGCCGCTCGCCTCGATCGCCGACCAGGCCATTCTGGTCCGTACCGATACGCCATCCTTCTTTCACACCATGGCGCCGGCCTTTGCCGCGGTCGAATGTCTCGCAGCGCTAGTGGCGGCGCGGCGCGGGCGCGAGACGCTGGCAGCCCTCGATGAAACCGAGCGGCAATTGGCAGCCTTCGGGACCTATGTCTTGCCGCGCTCGAAAGCACGCCGCCGTAAATGACCGGAATCTACCAATGACCAAATCTACCCATGACTCACGTCCTGCATCGCTCGATTGCCCACCGCTACCCGACGGCTGTGTCGGGTAAGGGCATTTTCGTTCGCGACGAGACCGGCAAGGAGTATCTCGACGCCTCCGGCGGCGCGGCGGTGTCCTGTCTCGGGCATTCGCATCCCGACATCGTCGCGGCGATGCGGGCGCAACTCGACAAGCTCGAATATGCGCATACGAGCTTCTTTACATCCGAAGCTGCCGAAGAGCTTGCCGACGACTTGGTCGCGCACGCGCCGGAAAGTCTTGGCCATGCATTCTTCGTCAGCGGCGGATCCGAGGCCATCGAGGCGGCGCTGAAACTCGCGCGGCAATATTTCGTCGAGCGCGGCGAGCCGCAGCGGCGTTTTCTGATCGCACGGCGTCAGAGCTACCACGGCGTCACACTCGGTGCGCTCGCGGTCGGCGGCCGCGAATGGCAGCGCCGGCCGTTTACGCCGCTGTTGATCGAAACCCACCACGTGTCGCCGGTCTACGAATATCGCGAACGCCGCGCGGACGAGACGCCCGAGGGTTATGGCGACCGGCTTGCGCGGGAGCTCGATAGCAAGATCGCGGAACTGGGCGGCAGGAACGTCATCGCGTTCGTCGCCGAGACCGTGGTCGGTGCCACCATGGGCGCGGTCCCCGCGGTGCCCGGCTATTTCAAGCGCGTGCGCGAAATCTGCGACCGCCATGGCATCCTGCTCATCCTCGACGAGGTGATGTGCGGCATGGGCCGCACCGGCACCCTGCATGCCTGCGAGCAGGAAGGCGTCAGCCCCGATATTCTGGCGGTGGCCAAAGGATTGGGCGGCGGCTATGCGCCTGTTGGCGCGATGCTGTTGCACGAAAAACTCTTCAAGGCCATTGCGGATGGCTCAGGCGCTTTCCAGCATAGCCACACCTATACCGGCCACCCTCTTGCCTGCGCCGCGGCGCTTGCCGTGCAACGCGTCATTCGCCGCGACGACCTGCTCGCCAATGTCAAGAAGCAGGGCGAACATCTGGCGCGACGGCTGCAGGAGCGGTTCGGCAATCATCCCTTCATCGGCAACGTGCGCGGTCGAGGGCTGTTTCATGGGCTCGAGATCGGCGCCGACCGCGGCACCAAGGAGCCGTTCGATCCCAAACGCAAATTGAACGCGCAGATCAAGCGAGAAGCCATGGCGCGCGGGCTGATGGTCTATCCGATGGGCGGCACCGTCGATGGCGCCAGGGGAGATCACGTTCTGGTCGCGCCGCCGTTTATCGTCAACGAAGGGCAAGTGGATTTGATCGTCGAACGTCTCGGCGATGCAATCGATGCGGCTGTCGCATTGGTCACGTGAGGCCGGCGTCAGACGCGCCGGCCGAGAGGCGGAGTTCCGTAGGAGGGTAATACGTCATGACGAAACTGATCAGCGGCCTTGCGGTATGTCTTGCATTTGTGTTCGGGCCGTCGGCGGCTTCTGCACAAAGTCTCGGTCCGACGCTGCAGAAGATCAGGGATGCCGGCACGATCACGATCGGCAACCGCGACTCTTCGGTGCCGTTTTCCTATTTGGACGACAGCCAGAAACCGATCGGATTTTCGCTCGAACTCTGCAATCTCGTCGTCGCCAGGATAAAGGCCAGACTCGGTTTGCCCGATCTCAAGGTTGCCTATCAGGCGGTCAATTCATCGAACCGGATTCCTCTCGTCAAAAATGGAACGGTCGACATTGAATGCGGCTCGACCGCCAATACCATCGCCCGCCAGCAAGAGGTGGCTTACTCTGTGATTTTCTACGCCCCTCAGTTCAAATGGATATCCCTGAAGTCATCCGGCCTGAAGACGACCGACGATCTGAAGGGCAAGACCGTCGCCGTGACCCAGGGCACCAACACGTCGCAGTTCGTGGCCAAGCTCAACGCCGACAAGGGGCTGGGCATGAAGATCCTGCAAGGCAAGGATCACGCCGAATCCTTCCTCCTGGTCGAGACCGGCCGTGCCTCAGCCTTCATGGAGGACGATATTCTTCTCGCCGGCCTCAAGGCGACCGCCGGATCGCCGGATAATTTCGCGTTTCTGACAGATGCTTTCCCGAGCGATCCCTACGGCGTGATGATGTCGAAGGGAGACCCCGACTTCAAGCGGCTGGTCGATGACGCATTGACGGAAGCGATGAAATCCGGCCTGTACGACAAGCTTTACACAAAATGGTTTGAGAGCCCGATACCTCCCAAGAACATCAACCTGAATTTTCCGCAATCGGAGAAGCTGAGGGAATTGGTCAAGGCCCCGAGCGACAAGGCGAACGGCCAATGACAGGGCGCATGCAGAGCGTCGATCGATCGTCCGCTCTGCATCTCTGGGCAGCATCAGGACGCGCTTTACGGCTGCGTCCTGGTTAGGAGAGGTCGCGTATGTCCTTGCTGTTCGAACCAACCCCCGACGGCGCAGGGCGATATCTCGACTGGATTGTAAGTGGCCTCGGCTGGACGCTGTTGCTTGCGCTCGGTGCCTGGACCATCGCGCTTATCGTGGGCACGCTTGTCGGTGTTGCGCGCACCTTGCCCAAAGGCATTCTTCCCAGGGCCGGACGGGTCTATGTCGAGACCTTTCGCAATATTCCGCTGCTCGTGCAGATGTTCTTCTGGTACTTCGTGCTTCCCGAGCTCTTGCCTGCCCGTTTCGGCATGGCGATCAAGCAGATGGATCCGCCGTGGGGGAGTTTCGTTCCGGCCCTGATCTGCCTTGGTCTTTTCACCGCGGCGCGGATCGCCGAGCAGGTTCGCGCCGGACTTCAGGCGCTGCCGCAGGGTCAGACCCAGGCCGCGTTTGCTCTCGGTTTTGCCCGCGGCAGCATGTATCGCTTGATCCTGTTGCCGCAGGCCTTTCGTATCATCCTGCCGACGCTCACCAACGAGTTCATGACGATCTTCAAGAACACGTCGGTGGCGCTGACGATTGGGCTGGTGGAGCTGACGGCGACCGCGCGGGAGATCAACGAAATACCTTCCGCACCTTCGAAGCGTTCGGCGTGGTGACGATCGTCTATCTCGCGATCGCGCTGGTGGCCTGGCAAGTCATGCATCGGATCGAACGGGCGGCGCAGTTGCCCGGTCTCGCGAGTGGTAAATCGCAGCCATGATGGTCGATCTATCCGCTATCGCCTCCGCGTGGCCCTATCTGATGCAAGGCCTCTGGTTCACGCTGCAGATCACGCTGGTGGGCGTCGTCGGCGGCATCGTTTTCGGAAGCCTGCTTGCGGTCGCGCGATTGTCGCAAAACCGGCTGCTCGCGACGCTGGCGACGTCCTACGTGAACTTGATGCGTTCGATCCCCCTGATCCTTGTGATCTTCTGGGTGTTCTTTCTTGTCCCCTGGGCGATCGGATGGGTGACCCGCAGCGGGCGGCCCGTCGCGGTCGGGGCGTCGCTGACGATCTTCGTCACCTTCGTTCTGTTCGAGGCGGCCTACTACGCTGAAATCGTGCGCGCCGGCTTCCGCTCGATCTCTCCCGGACAGTATTCGGCATGCGAGGCGCTTGGACTGTCGAAGTTTCATGCTTACGTCTACATCCTGTTTCCGCAGGCGATCCGCAATGTCCTGCCGATCCTGCTCACCCAGACCATCGTGCTGTTCCAGGATACGTCGCTGGTCTACGTCATCTCGGCAACGGACCTGCTTGGTGCTGCGACCAAGATCGCTCAGCGCGACGGCCGGCTGGTCGAGATGTATCTCACCGTCGGCGTCATTTACTTCTCCATCTGCTTTGCCGCTTCGCAGCTTGTAAAGCAATTACAGGGTCGCCTCGCATACGGAGCCCGATGATGATTGAGATCAACAATATTTCAAAGTCGTACGGTTCGTTTCAGGTCCTTAAAGATTGCTCCGCCAGCATCGCCAGCGGTGAAGTCGTGGTGATCTGCGGTCCCTCCGGCTCCGGAAAGAGCACCCTGATCAAGACGGTGAACGGCCTCGAGACCATCGATTCCGGCGAGATCAACGTCAGCGGCTTTCGGCTGGCGCCCGGCGTTACCAACGTTGCAGCCCTGCGCCGATCGGTTGGAATGGTGTTCCAGAGTTTCGAGCTGTTTCCTCACCTGACCGTCTTGAGCAATGTCACGATTGCTCAAACCAAGGTGCAGAAGCGTCCGAAGGCCGTTGCCGAGGAGAAGGCGCGACTTCTGCTGGCGCGCGTCGGATTATCCAGCCACATCGCAAAACACCCGGCACAATTATCCGGCGGGCAGCAACAGCGCGTGGCGATCGCGCGTGCGCTGGCGCTCGATCCCGAAGTGATGCTGTTCGACGAACCGACCTCTGCGCTCGATCCGGAAATGGTCAACGAGGTTCTCGACGTCATGACCGGGCTTGCCCGGCAGGGCATGACCATGGTGTGCGTCACCCACGAGATGGGATTTGCCAGGAGCGTGGCGAACCGGATCCTCTTCATGGACGGCGGCAAGATCGTGGAAACCGCCGACGCGACGAAGTTCTTCGATAATCCTCAGTCGGAACGCGCCAGGGCTTTTCTCGCAAAGATACTCAAGCACTGACGGCCAAGCGTCGATCAGGCTCCCCTAGAGAGCGTTTTCCGTCGCAGCAATCCGTCCGCTCGTTGGCGACCTCTGCGCATGCAGATTGTCGCGCGAGAAAATCACCCGGCCGCGGAAGATGCGCGCGGATCGCGATTCGAAATACTTTCCCACTTCCTTTGTGTAGAAGCCGATCGAGGGTTCCTCGTTGAATTCGAGCGCGATGGTGCCGCCGGGGTTGAGATAATTCTCATCGAGGTCACCCAGGAAGAAATCCCATTCATCGACACCCCACAGCTTTTCGGTCTTGTGCCCGTTGAAGCAGATCTGGTGGGCCGTGATAACGTCGAACCGACGGTTGAGAACCGGCAGGTTCTTGAAGGCCTCGATTCTAAAGCCGGTTCGGGATATCCCGAACAGCGCAATCATATCGCGGTAGAATTCATAGTCCGGCAGGTCGATACCTTGAACGTTGTGGCCGAGATATTTGCAGCAATACAGGAAGTAGCCGGCGCCGCAGCCCAGATCCAGCACCGAGGCCTGCGCTGACTTGTCGAGCCCCAGCTCGATCGCGCGCATCATCTTCGACCGCAGCCACAACTGCTTGTCGAAATATTTGTAGCTGTCGTAGCCTTCCGAGCTGTGCCTGGCGATCACATCCTGAAACGTCGCCTGATCGATGGAGGCGTCAGCTTTGGCCGCGAGCGTGCGCGCTCTCAGGAAATTCGGAATGTCCGAGATGGAATATTGCAGACGTCCAGTATTTGAAAATAGCATCACAACACTCCGTTGGGGCTTTGCTTGGCCGTAAGCGTGCTTACGAACGTTCCGCAGTCGCAGTTGTAACCTTTAGCTGTTTTGAGGCGGCAACGTGGCGGCATCGATCACATGACAGTTGCGAGACAAGCGGCACAGATTTGTACTCTGGGGTCGTCGGCGCGGTTGCCGAGATTTATTCTTTCCACGGCCTGAACTGCTTCGTGTCGCCGGGACGAAGCCCGCCGAGATGCCGAAGAATGCTGTCATAGGCGCGGTCGCCGACCCTGAAAGTCAGATAGTCGTTGATCGGTCTGCCGTCGCTGGTGAGGCGAAGATGTAACGTCAGAGTGCCGTCGTCCAGCATCGCCGCGGTGCCGAGGAACGGCATCGATGGCCTGGCGTCCCATGTCCGGGTTTCCTGGGCGGAGGCGGCACCGCCCACGCACAGCAGGATAAGAACAAGAAGCTTTCTGTTCATGGTCTTCGTCCATCGTCAGCGCATCGCAGGACGCGCCACGTCGTTCTCGTCATTCGATATCGGACCGCCGCCATACGCCGATGACGCGTCCGGTCTCCGGATCGTCATCCTCGCGCAGGATTTCGAACGGCGGCGGCAGGCCAAACGGCGGCGCGCACAGGTTCAGATGGCGCACCTGGCCGAATTTGATGTCGGTATTCTGCCGTGCATTGGGGTAGGTGGTCGCCAGCAGATAGCGAATTGTTGAACGCCGAAATTGATCGATGGCGGTGCGGATCGCTTCATCCGGGAAATGAATCATCAGGTCCCGCGCCAGCCAGGCATCGACGCGCGGAAGCGGGTCGTGAAGAATGTCGAGCTCCAGGAATTCGGTACTGGGATATTTCTGGCGGTTCTCGGCGATGAGGTCGTGAACGATGTCGCCCCCGACATATCTGAAGCCGGACGGCCAATGGACGAATTTCATCCAGTGGAAGTCGCCGCATGGCGCGTCCAGCAACGATTGGACGGAATGCCGGCGCACAAATTCGGGGAGTTCAGCCCTGATCGACACCGTCCGTCTCAGTTCAGCGCCCCAGCCGCTGCGGCTCTCGCCGTTATTCCACCAGTTTCTTCGGAAGATATTGGTGAAGACCTGCTTTGGGCTATCGGCGCCGAGACTGTCCACCGTCATCCTCTCGTTGATGATGGAACGCAGCCGGCCTGGCGCATTGTTCCGGATCGACGCGTAAAACCGCGGCGTGTGCCGCTTCAGCAACAACGCGGTTTCGGTCACAGCTCTTGAAAGCATGCGCATAGTCCTCCGGCTCGATCAGCGCGCCCGCCCGTTGGTGGAGAGGTCGGCTGGCCGGGCGCTCTCGAAGGCTTGCGCCATTGCGCCCCACAGGGGTTTTGCCTGATATTTGTCATCGTAAGGCAGCGGCCGGGGAAGCCGCGTCGCCGTCGGATTTTTGGCGCGGTATATCCCGCGATAGAACGAATAGTTGTCGGCGAGCTCCCAGGTGATCAGCGCCTTGACGGCGGGATGCCGCAACGTCGTCTCCAGGAACTGCTGCGCCGTCCTAGCGACGACCAGATCGCGCGCTGCGGCGTCATCCGGATAGATGTCGTCACAGACATCGAACTCGGTGATGTAGATGTCGACGCCGAGACCCGCCAGCGCGTGAAGGAATTCGTCAAAGCGTGCCGGGTCGTGGGGATATTGCGGCTGCAGGTGACCTTGGAGGCCGACGACGTCGAGCTTCACGCCGGCATTCTTGAGGTCGGCGACCAGCTTCAACAGCCCGCGGCGAACCGCCAGTCCAAGTTCGTCGTCGCGTTCGGTCTGCGCCTCGTTCAGCACGAATTTGGTGGTGCGATCGACCAGTGCTGCGCGTTCGAACGCGCGCCGCACATAATCGGGGCCGAAGGCGTCGTACCAGGGGCCTAACCTGAATCCACCGGGCGCGCGATGCCCCGGCCAGAACGGCTCATTGACGATGTCCCACGACTGCAGCTTTCCCTGATATCGCCCGACGACTTCCTCGATATAGGAATCGAAATACGTGCGCCGCTCGCTGGCGCTCATGTTTTTCACCCAGTCCGGATTCCATTCGTTCCAGACCAGGCAGTGCCCGCGCATGGCGATGTTATGCTGGTTACAGA
>JAQGKJ010000666.1 GCA_028290165.1 Bradyrhizobium sp.
GTCATGACAGGGCGGACAGCATTGTAACATCATAGGTTTGGACACGTTCGGTCTCCAGCCGCGTCCCGTATCTTTTTATCATGTTCCTGAGATCTACGAGGCGGAGAAGAAGCAGCTCTTCGGCGGGCCGACCTGGAGTTTGGTTGGGCTGGACGCTGAAATACCGAATACCGGCGACTATCGCGCAAGTTACATCGGCGAGACGCCGATTGTCTTTACGCGAGATGCCGACGGATCGATCAAGGCGTTCATCAATCGATGCTCGCATCGCGGCGCGAAAGTGCGGCGGGAGCTGGCTGGAAATGCGACCAGTCACACCTGCATCTATCATCAGTGGTGTTACAAGTCCGATGGCAGCCTGATGGGCGTGCCGTTTCGCCGGGGCATTAAAGGCAAAGGCGGCTACGACAAGGATTTCGACCAGGGCGCCCATGGCCTGCCCAAGGTCCGCATCGACAATGCCAACGGGGTATTGTTCGCCACGCTCTCGGAGAGCGCCGAGCCGCTCCATGACTATCTGGGCGAGGCCATGCTGGGTTTCATCCGGCGCATCTTTTCGCGGCCGATGCGTGTGCTCGGCTATCATCGCCAGCGCATCAGGGGCAACTGGAAAGGATTCGCCGAAAATACGCGCGACAATTATCACGCCAGTCTGCTGCATGATTTCTTCCGGACCTTTGGCCTTGACCGTCCGACCCAGGCGGGCGGCGCGACGATGGATGCGCGGCACCGCCATTGCGTCACCTGGGGCAGGGCCGAGGCCAGCCACGAGGTCGCGCGAAAGGCCTATGCGAGCGCCGAGGTCAGCAGTGCCAATCTCCAGCTCGAGGAATCGTCGATTGTTGAATTTCGTCCCGACCGGAACGACGACATCAATGTCGCCATCGTTTCACTGTTCCCGAACTGCGTGATCGCGCAGATCAGCAACAGCATGGCGACGCGGCAAATCCGTCCGCGTGGGCCCGGCGAGTTCGAAATCTTTCAGACGCTGATCGGATATGCCGACGATACGCCGGAAATGACGCAGCACCGTCTTCGTCAGGCCAATCTGGTCGGGCCGGCAGGTTTTGTGTCCATGGAAGACGGCGAGGCGATCGAGATCGTGCAGCAGGGGACAAGGGCGTCACCCGACGCATGCCAGATGCTCGAGTTGGGCGGCGGCGGAGAAATTTCGGATCGGGACTATCGCGTCAACGACGTCCCTGTGCGCGGCTTCTGGTCCTACTATTCGGAACTTATGGATATCGAACCCGTGGGAGCCGTGCGATGAACTCCGATCTTTTTGCCGCGTTCGGCCTTTTAGCGCAGTACGGCTCTCTATGCGACGCCGGGAAGTACGATGAATGGCTCGATCTGTTCGCCGAGCGCTGCTCGTATTATGTGAGGCCGATCGAAAATGAGGAATTTGGATTTCCGGCGTCGCTGATATACTGCGACAGTCGCGCGATGCTGCAAGACCGACTGATGGCGCTTCGCGTCGCGAGCAAATACAATATTCACAGCGATCGTCATATCATCGGCTTGCCGCGCATTGTCGCCGGCGACGCCGAGAGCCTGACGGTGGAAGCGCCGTTTGCCGTTTACCAGACCGAGCAGGAAGGCGACACCCGCCTGTTCACTACCGGGCTGTATCGCGACAGGCTCGAACGCCACGGCGATACTCTCAAAATCAGCGAAAAGATGGTGCTTGTCGACAGCTTTGCCGTGCAAAGCCTGCTTGCAACGCCGCTTTAGCGGATCAATGCCGGCGAGCATGCGCAGTTCGCAGAAGTTAGCCGCCGCGCCAATATGCAAATGAATAAAGACAAGTCGATGGAGAGCGTCCAATGCTGTCGCAGACGGTGCAGAAGGGAGCCGACGCTGTGTCCGACGCGGCGTCGCCACAGCCGGTTGATCTGAAGGCTGTCAGGCTCGGGCCCTACACCGGCGCGCAATATCTGGATAGTTTGAATGACGGACGCGAGGTCTGGATCAACGGTCAGTGCGTCCGCGATGTGCCCCATCATCCGGCTTTCCGCAATTCCGCAAGCATGATTGCCCGGCTTTACGACTCACTGCACGATCCGGAAAAATCGGAGGTGTTGACGATTCCGATCGACAACGGCAGCGGAATGCGTACGCATCGTTTTTTTCAGGCACCGCGTTCGATCTCCGAGCAAGTCGCCGCCCGTGACGCGATCGTTGAGTGGGCGCGCTTGACTTACGGCTGGATGGGACGGACGCCGGACTACAAGGCGGCGTGGTTCGGCACGCTCGGACTCGACAAGACAGTCTATCACGATTTCCAGGCCAACGCCGACCGCTGGTACGACAGAGTGCGCGAACGCGTGCCGTATTTCAGCCATGCAATCGTTCACCCGCCGGTCGATCGGCAGTTGCCGCCCGAGCAGTCGGACGTTTTCATACGGGTCGACAAGGAAACCGACGCAGGCATCGTGGTGAGCGGCGCCAAGGTGGTGGCGACGGGAGCGCCTCTCACTCAGCATATCTATGTCGGCTTCAACGGCATTGTGGTTCACAAGGAGAAGCGGTTCTCGCCGATCTTCATCGTATCGCCGAGCGCACCCGGTGTGAAGTTGATCTGTCGCGCCTCGTATGAATTCAACAGCGGCGTGGTCGGTCGTCCATTCGACTCCCCGTTGTCGAGCCGGTTTGACGAAAACGATACAATCCTCATACTCGACAAGGTATTCGTTCCCTGGGAAGACGTGCTGATGTATGGGGTCGAGAATTCGAACCGCTTTGTCGCGCAGGTCGGTCTCGATGGACGCAATCTCATGCATGGCTGCACGCGGCTCGCAGTGAAGCTCGACTTTTTCTGCGGCCTATTGCTCAAGGCGGTGGAAATCACCGGCACCAAGGATTTCCGCGGCGTGCAGGCCAGCATCGGTGAGGCGATCGCGTTGCGTCATACGATGTGGAGCCTGTCCGACTCGATGGTGTATTCCGGCGAGCCCTGGTGCGGGGAATATTTCAAGCCCAACTACAAGGCCTGCATGGCCTATCGGAATCTCGCGGCCGATTCCTACAGCCGGATGCGGAACATCATCAGCAAGACCGTGGCGTCGGGCCTGATCTATCTGCCATCGAGCGGTGCCGATTTCGAG
>JAQGKJ010000674.1 GCA_028290165.1 Bradyrhizobium sp.
CCGAATGCCCGCATACGAGAACTGGCATATTTGTTGCTGCCGGTATTTTAGCCGATTGGGTAGTTTCAACGGATTACAGGGAGAGCGTTCGATGGCGACCATCACTACCGCCGCGCCCGTTGCGCGAAAGCCGCTATACGCGTCGCTGTTCGTGCAAGTCCTTGCCGCACTGCTGCTGGGGATTGTGCTGGGAATGGCGGTTCCCGACTTTGCCATCGGGCTGAAGATCTTCAGCGATGCCTTCTTGAAACTGATTTCGATGATCGTCGCGCCGATCGTGTTCTGCGTGGTCGTGCACGGCATTGCCGGCGCCGGCGACCTCAAAAAGGTCGGCCGGGTCGGGGTCAAGGCGCTGATCTATTTCGAGGCGATGACCACGGTGGCGCTGATCGTCGGCCTTCTGCTCGCCTATTTGTTCGGCCCCGGCCACGGCATGAACATCGACCCGTCGACGCTCGATGCCAAGGCGCTCAATACCTACGCCGACAACGCCCACAAGCTGAAGGGCGGCGGGATCGGCAGCTTCCTCATCAACATCATCCCGACCACTTCGTTTGACGCGCTCGCGCGCAACGACGTGTTGCAGGTGCTGTTTTTCGCTGTCATTTTCGGCATCAGCCTCGCCCTCGTCGGCGGCGAAAAGGGCGAGAAGATCTCCTCCTTGATCGACGCCGTATCCACCGTGCTGTTCCGGGCGATGGGGCTGATCGTGCGGGTCGCTCCGCTCGGCGTGCTCGGCGCGGTCGCCTATACGGTCGGACAATACGGGGTCGGCTCGCTCAAGCAGCTGATCTCGCTGGTGGCTTTATTCTATGTCTCGCTCGCAATCTTCGTGTTCGGCGTGCTCGGCGGCGTGATGGCGCTGGTCGGGCTCAACATCCTCAAATTCATAAGCTATCTGCGTGAGGAACTGACCATCGTGCTGGCGACCGCATCTTCCGACGCCGTGCTGCCGCAGATCATGCGCAAGCTGGAGCGGCTGGGAGTGAAGGATTCGGTGGTCGGGCTCGTGATCCCCACCGGCTACTCCTTCAATCTGGACGCGTTCTCGATCTACCTGACGCTGGCGGTAGTGTTCATCGCGCAGGCGACCAACACGCCGCTGTCGTTCGGCGATCTCCTGCTGGTGCTTGGCGTATCCCTGATCACCTCCAAGGGCGCCCACGGCGTCCCCGGCTCCGCGATCGTGATTCTTGCGGCGACCTTGAACGCGGTGCCGTCCATTCCCGCGATCGGGCTCGTGCTGGTGCTGTCGGTCGACTGGTTCATCGGCATGGCGCGTGCGCTCGGCAATCTGATCGGCAACTGCGTTGCCACCGTCGTCGTGGCCGCCTGGGAAGGCGATCTCGATCGCGCCAAGGCCACGCAGGTGCTCGATGGCACTGAGCTGGTCGACGTCACCGCGGGCTAGCACGCGAAATCATAAATTCTTTGTAAGGATTTTCCGACCTCGCGCGACGTTGAAAAGACGTGAGGAAATGTTGCGTTTGATCTGTCGTCAGTCGTTCGCACCTCCCGGAGAGAGGCCAAACATCATTGGCTTCTCGAATTCTAATGGAGAAACTGAATGACCAAATTTAGACTTCTGACGGCTGGGCTGATTGCTGCAGCGATGCTGGCAGCTCCTGTGGCGGCTCGGGAGCACCATCGGAGCGCGCGGCAGCTTGCGGAAGGCGCCGATGTCAGCGCGCCGTCCGCTCCGCTCTATATTGACGGGCGTATCTGCTACCCGGCTCCGCGCGTGGACGCATTTGCCGGTCAGCCCTGGGATAACGATATCCCTTGCGAACCCGGGCCGGTCTATTGATCCGTCGGTGTCGCGAACCGGCCTAGCATTCGCTGCTGACCGAATCCCAGATATCGATCCGGCCCTGGACGCTGACTTGGCTGGGCCCGAAGAGGTCGGACTGGAAACGCAAGTCCGCCAGCCCGACTTCTTCGTGGCGATCATGCCTGCCTGCGCGCGTCGATCGTCACTGCCACGATAGCGATTTCGGAGTGGGTCCCATCGTGAGGTGATCAAACCGGGTGATGCTGCCCGGTTCAGCCCATAAAGCGATCCGCCCCGCATGCGGGAAGGTCTTGTCGTATCCCGTGAAAATCCAGGCCCCGTCGAGATAGACAATAAAGCGATCATCCTGCACCCGAACCGCCAGCGTGTGCCAAACATCGGCGGCTATATCCGCATCGACGCTAACGATTTCCTCCGCGACGCCATTGCTGACCTGCAGAAGCAACGCCGTGTTTCTGAGCGCATCGACCTTGACGAGGTAATAGTCTTTCGGCGTAGCCACCCGCAATGCGAGGCCTCCGGCCTGACGAGATGCGCCGGAACTTGCCTTGAAATAAAGGGAGAGGTCGCCGTCCTTCAGCGCGGCTGATTGACAAATCGCGAGCGCTCCTGCGCCTTCGGCGGTTGCGCGACCGTGTTCAATAACGGCGCCGGACGAAGCCGTTGCGTCGGCAACGACGACCCAATCGCGCCGGTCCGCGCCGCCTTTGCCACAGTCGGCCACTGAAATTTCGATACCGCTCGCGACGATTTCCGCGGCCGTTTGCGCGTCTTGCGCGTGGCCAACCGCCGGCGAGCGCATGAGCACCGCTGATATCGCAACAACCAGGATCATTACGCGCATCACCGCGGCTCCAGCCTCTCGACGCCGGCGCAATCGCGCCAAAATTCGACCGGCGCGCTCTCCGCCGCGGCGTCATACAAGCGACATGCCCGTCGAAAGCACTCCCAGATAGCGTGTCGTTCTGTTTGCCCAGCGGAAAAACTGCCGGCAGGCACTAGCGGTCGCGCGACCGCCGTATTCCTGGCGCGATCCTATCGCACTTCGTGCGGAACAATGCGCCACCGAACTCAATTGCCGCGGCGGCACTGAAGCGAATGAAAAAAAATCCGAAACGGCCTTCTGATTTGTTGGCTGGAACGAGCATCTATCACGGCCAGCATTGCGAGCATATGAACCAGTTCACATTCTTTGAAGGCCTCAAGCGGATGGCTCCTGAACCACGACCCGCGGGGCTGCGGTTCTTGTGGGCGACGTCGATGGCATGCTGTCCTCCTGAGATCTGGTTTGCCGGATGTAGACGGCCATATCGCAAAGAGCTACCGTAGCGCGTGAGCAAAAAGGGCGATCTATAACGTCCGTACTCAAGGGAGGCTGGGATGGCCAAGGCCAGGTATCGCAACGCGCGCGGTCAAACTTTGGAAGCCGCAGCCGGAAACGGATTGATCGACCGGCGCGCACTTCTCGGACGCGGCATGGTGTTCGCGGGCGCGATAAGTGCAGGCATCGGCCCGTCAGCCGCAGGCGCCGAACCGCTCGCCGACGATCCATGGAGCCTTGAAGTCGGCGACCCGATGCCACTCTACCAGGTGCCGTCGAAGTTTGAGGCGAAGGTTGCGCGCACGCTGAGCAATCCCAATCACGAGCCGCGTAATTCACATGCACGCACGCCGCACCATCTCCTCGAGGGTACGATCACTCCGAATGGGCTGCATTTCGCGATCAATCACGCTGGCGTCCCCAATATCGATCCGGATAAGCATCGGCTTGTGATCCATGGTCTGGTGAAGCGGCCGCTGGAGTTCACACTCGAAACACTGTCGCGTTATCCCATGATCTCGCGCGTGTCGTTCGTCGAATGCGGCGGCAACAGCGCCCCGATGTTTTCTCCCGAGCCGATACAGGAGTCGGTGCAGGCCCTGCACGGGCTTGTCTCCTGCGCAGAGTGGACCGGAGTCAAACTTTCGACCCTGCTGGAGGAAACCGGCATTGATCCCGGTGCGAAATGGTTCATCGCAGAAGGCGCGGACTCGCCGCATCTGAGCCGCAGCGTGCCGATGAAGAAGGCGTTGGATGACGCCATGATCGTTCTCTACCAGAACGGCGAACGCATCATGCCCGGAAACGGCTATCCGATGCGCCTGCTGCTGCCCGGCTACGAAGGTAACATGAACGTCAAGTTCCTGCGCCGCATCAAGCTCGTGGAACAGCCCGCCCTGAGCATGTATGAGGCGCGGACCTATTCGCAGATCCTGCCGAACGGCAAAGCCTACCGGTTCTATTTCCTGCAGGAGGTCAAATCCTTCATCACCAACCCTTCGCACGGCATGATGTTGAAGGGTCCTGGTCTCTACGAGATTTCGGGCATCGCGTATTCCGGCACCGACCGGATCGAGAAAGTGATGGTCTCCGCCGACGGTGGCCAAAGCTGGGCGCAGGCGGCACTTCAAGAACCGGTACTGAGCAAGGCCTTCACCCGCTTCCGCATGCCATGGCGCTGGGACGGCGGCCCAGCCACGCTGCAGAGCCGGGCGTGGGATGAGGCCGGCAATGTGCAGCCGACCCGCGCCGAATTCGTGGCCGCACGCGGCGAGCTAACGAAACCGGCGCCGGTCCTGACCTTTCCCAATCAGCACTACAACTCGATCACCAGTTGGGGCGTCGGAAGTCATGGGGAGGTCAAGCATGTTTACGCCTAAGCGGGCGATCTTTACCGCCTCGCTATTGCTCGCGATAATGACCGATGCCTCATTGGCCGAGACGCCCAATCTCGGCAAGCCGATCGATGAGGCCGCCATCGCTGCCTGGGACATCAGCATTCTACCCGATGGCACGGGATTGCCGAAAGGCAACGGCACACCGGCGCAGGGCGCTGTGATCTACGCCGAGAAGTGCGCGGCGTGTCATGGCGACAACGGCAAAGGCGGTGGCCCCGCCGCCGCCCTGGTGAGTGACGCTGTGATCTCCGGTATCTCCGCGTCGCAGAAAACCATCAAGAATTTCTGGCCGTATTCAACGACGATCTTTGATTTCGTTCGCCGCGCCATGCCGTTCCAAATGCCGCGTTCGCTCACCGATGATGAAGTCTACGCGCTGACGGCCTACATTCTCGCGGAGAACAAATTGATCGGCGCGAACGATACGATGAATGCGCAAACCTTGCCGAAGGTGAAGATGCCCAATCGCGATAACTTCATCATCCGGTTTCCGGATCGCATTTAGGTGCATATGTTGTAAGGCGACGTGCGCGCATGAGCCCGCGGCCTGACTATTGGGCCATATCCCGCGGACGGAAATTTTCGATCAACCGCAGCAGCACCCGCGCGCCGGCGTCTACGTCGGCGACTTCCACATGTTCGTCCGGATGATGGCTGATGCCGCCGCGGCAGCGCACGAACATCATGCCGACGTCGGCGATGTCGATCATCGCCATGCCGTCATGGCCTGCCCCGCTCGGCAGTTCGAACACGCGAAAGCCCTCAGCCGCGACGGCGTCTGCGACCTGGCGCCTGAGCCATGGCGCGCATGGCACGGTGCGGTTTTCATGCGTCACGTCGACCTGCAGCGAAAGCTTCCGGCGTTTTGCGATTGCTTCGATATGCCGGACGATATCGGTCACCGCACGCTTGCGGTGCGTGTCCGTCGGAGCACGAAGATCGATGGTGAACGACACCTGGCCCGGAATCACATTGGTCGCTCCCGGCATCGCATGGATATATCCGACGGTCCCGACCAACCCGCCTTCGTCGGTCCGGCACAACGCCTCGATCTCGACAATGCATTCGGCGGCGCCCGCCAGCGCGTCGCGCCGCAGCGGCATCGGCACCGTTCCGGCGTGGCCGGCCATGCCGGTCAGGCTTGCCGCGAGCCGCGTTGCTCCCGCGATCGCAGTCACGACCCCGACCGGGAGATTGAGCGCTTCCAATACCGGGCCCTGCTCGATGTGGAGTTCGATATAGGCCAGGAGTTCGCCGCGGGCGCGCGCGGCGGCGCCGATATGGTCGGGATCGAGGCCGAATTGGGAAAGCGCATCGCGTATCGAGATTCCAGCCTCGTCTTTGACCCCAAGCACGCTCTCGTCGAACGTGCCGGCGACCGCGCGGCTGCCCAACAGGGTGGAAGCGAAGCGGACCCCCTCCTCGTCGGCGAACCCGGTCACTTCGATCGCGAGTGGCAGCCGCCGTCCTCTTTTGTGCAGATCGGCAACGCAGGAAATCGCCGTGATCAGTCCAAGCGGGCCATCCCATTTGCCGGCATCGCGGACGGTGTCGTAATGCGAGCCGAGCATCAGGCAAGGCAGACCCGCAACCTCGCCCTCGTAGCGGCCGCAGACATTGCCGATCGCGTCGAGATGCGCGTGCATGCCGGCCTCGCGCATCCAGCCCAGGATCAGGTCGGCGGCCGCACGATGTTCTTTGGTAAGGAAGATGCGCGCGAGGTGCTCAGGTGTCTCCGAAATCGCGGCCAGCCGGTTGATCCGGCCGACGATCTCATCGCAGAGAAGAGATGTGTTGTGGTGCCCGGCGCTTGCCGCATTCATGTCACTCATGCTTTTCCAATGACGAACGCTACACCGATCCGAAACGTTCACCCAATCGATACAAGTTCGGCGCCAGCGGGCAAGCGAATCCCTTCAGCTCGCCCAAACCGACTGGTACCAGCCTGAGCCGGCTTGACCAGCCGGCAAACGATCGTCTCGACGTCTCTTGCGAGGCTCTACCCAAGGGCCAATCCGGGTTAATGACTGCTTAACTCCCTTGCATACAATCAAAAGATGTAGCCTACATTTTAGGCTCTCCAGACTCTGCCCAAGTTTTAAACCGGAACTTGATCTAAAAATACTTCATATATTTCAATATCTTATTTGAAAATGCTCATCGAAAAGGCTCTGGCATGAAGATTGCGACATGGCCTTTCGGGCTCCGCCGAATCGGCGAAGCCGCGAATTAGCGGCGGTCCATCCGCCAAAAGGAGCAGGCACATGGATTTTGGCAGGATTTCACGACGACACCTCTTGCAAGGCAGCGCAGCCCTCACCCTTGGCACCGCGTTCGGCGCGCGTTCCGCAGCGGCGGCGGATACCACGATCGGCTTTATCTATGTCGGATCGCGCGACGACTACGGCTACAACCAAGCCCACGCCGCAGGCGCCGCGGCCCTCAAGAAGATGCCCGGCCTTAAAGTGGTCGAGGAAGAAAAGGTGGCTGAGACCGACGCCGTCGAAAAGACGATGGAGTCGATGATCAATCTGGACGGCGCGTCGCTGCTGTTCCCGACATCGTTCGGATACTACAGCCCGCACATGATCAAGATGGCGAACAAGTTCCCAAAGCTTCGCTTCGAGCATTGCGGCGGGTTGTGGAGTGAGAAGGATCCGAAGAACGCCGGCAGCTATTTTGGCTATATCGACGAAGCGCAGTACATTTCCGGCATCGTCGCCGGCTATTCCTCCAAGACTGGCAAGCTCGGCTTCGTGGCCGCCAAGCCGATCCCGCAGGTGCTGCGGAACATCAACGCGTTCACGCTTGGCGAGAAACTTG
>JAQGKJ010000741.1 GCA_028290165.1 Bradyrhizobium sp.
GTTGTGAGATGGCGCACCGTCGCCAGACACCACGAGACTCAACAACGCGGGCGCGACGACGTCTTTCAAGATTATCATTTGCGGGTTGGCGAAATCGTGTCGGATACGGCGCCTCCCGACGGCGTACGTCTGGTTGAACAACGTCTGGACGAGACGGAGGTCGGCGCCGGGAAGTTTGCGACCCTGACCGAGATTTTGCCGGCGCCGACTGGACCAGGATCACTGGCTTCGTCGGAGCTCGCTGACCGCTTGTCGCTCGATCGAACACGCTCGGCCCTGATCGACCACGACGTTTTCTCAAGCATCTACAATGCGGGAAAACTTGCATTGTTGGCGAGCTGGCGCGACCGCAACTCCGCTGAGCAGTTTGAACCACAGCTCCCTACCGAGGCCGACGCTGTTCGTCATCGCGTCGTGCGCATCGTGCGTGACGCCTTCCATGACCATGACGTTGACCGGCAGCGTCGCTTCCTCAGCAATCCGACGGATATGGTCGGCCTCGGTCAGCCCGGGAATGAAGAAGCCGGATGCGCCGGCCGACGCGTATGCTTTCGCTCTCTCCAGGGCTTCGTCGACATCGCCGCTGTTACCTAAGAACACATCGGTCCGTGCATTGATAAAGAGAGGAACGCCCTTCCGCTCGGCAGCATGGCGAATCGCTGCGATCCGTTTCGCCTGTCGATCAATGTCGTAGAGCCCACTGCCCTTGACCACGCGGTCCTCGAAATTGATTCCGATGATTCCAAGATCGAGAAGCTTGGAAATGTTCGAGGCCAGCTTGCGATCATCGTCGCTATACCCGCCTTCGAAGTCCACGGTCACAGGCACGTCAACTGCCGCCGCGATCCGCTCGACGATCTGCTCGGCAAGAGGAAGCGGAAGGTCCTCGCCGTCCTCATATCCCTGCGCACTGGCGACAGACCAACTGCTGGTCGCGATCGCCGTCGCGCCGGCATCGACGATCGTTTTCGCACTGCCTGCATCCCACGCGTTGTAAAGTATCACTGGCGTCCCTTTGACGTGAAGGGCGGCGAATTGTTTAGCTTTCTTGGTCTGGCTCACTGTCATCCTCCCATTCATAGATTGCTCAATGGTGAAATCGCAGACAGACTTGGAGTCGAAGCCTTGCTTGCGCACGCTGCCGGCGACCGTAACCCGCCGCGCAGCATTGAGCAGCGGGTCACCATCGGCTGCCACGCGTCACTGAGCGGCATTAATCTATCTATCGATAGATCGTCTCTGATACGCTCGCTATCCAACCATGTCAACCTCTATCTATCGATAGAACGCGCCACTGAGGTCGGGTCGTTCTGCGGCTGGTACGTGCGCGGCTTCAGCGGTCTACCCAAGGCAGGTTCCCCTCGTCGCTGGCGGAAGAAGGACCGCTTGCGCTGTCGAGTTTGTCGCGTGGTCCGCCGTGCACGGGCGGACCCGGTCTCGTCGCACTACCGCTGGTCGCGGCAACGATCACCGCGCTCGGCCCAATGCTGGCGCTCTGGAGCCTGCGTCTCGACCAAAGGCTCGTACCGGCCGTCGGATAATAGAAGGTAACCTGCTCGATCGTGCGATGTCGCCCGACCATGCGCTTCAGGCGTGGCGGCAGCTTGCAGATGCATCGCCGATCTACGGGGTCACCCTCCCCGAGGGATACCGGCAGTGGGAGTTGGTAGCACCGGCGCTTGAGGACGAGCCTCTCAATGAGCTTCGTGCCGTCGTCGGAAATAGCGCGGCGATCAACGCCTACCAGGCCGGCACCTTGCCGTTCCCCGACGGGACCGTGCTCGTCAAGCTCGCCTGGAAGCGCCGCCAGCCCACCGGCTTTCCGCCGACAAATCTTCCGAATCCCCACGCAGCAGGTCCGGCAGATAGAACATATCGCCGCCCCGATCGACCTGGGCCATGGTTTCCCCGATCAAGGCCGGCGCCCGGGCGAACTCCTTTTTGGTGGCCAGTGACTCGGCCAGCGCGGCCACCTCGCTCGTGCCGGTGCCCGATGAAATCAATGACCGAACGGCTGCGTCGGTGATGATGCAGGGGCTGACGGCCAGCCATTTCGCGACGGATTTCTATCCTGTGCAGCCCGGCGACATCGCGCTTGTCCATGCGGCCGCCGGCGGCCTCGGTCTGCTTCTCACCCAGATCATCAAGCTCAGGGGTGGCCATGTCATCGGTCGGGTCTCCTCGACCGATAAGATCGCGGTGACGAAGGAAGCCGGCGCCGATCATCTCATCGCCGAAGGCCGGTTTGCCGAGGAAGCGGTTCGTCTGTCAGGAGGTGAAGGCGTTCATGTCGTGTATGACGGCTCCGGCCCCAAGAGGGGACAAGATTTGAACCTTCGGTGACTTCGAAGGCCCACTCGCGAGAAACGTAAACCTGCAGGTACCGGACAAAGCTCCTTGGGAGGCGGCGCGACAGGCCTCGTGTAGGACCTAAGCCGCCAGACCGCACTCCTCTTCGGCCTCCTCCTGGTCACCACCTGAAGCCCTCTTCAGGAAGCGGGCCAGGGCAGCTTTTCGTGAATCGCGGTCCAATGCGTAGGCGGTCTGCTTGAACTCAATGCCGTCAAGGAGCCCTTGGATGTAGCCGGAGATCGTGTCCGCAGCCATGATCAGCGCTGTGTCAAGCGTATGGATGTACTTGCTTGTCACCGAGCCCTTGGCTTGGCCGACCAGGGCCGCAATGGTCACCTCGGTAAAACCGAGATCGTTGGCGATGCTCGCGAAGCTATGACGTAGGACGTGCGGTGTCACATCGGATACCCCACTTGAACGTTTGGTCACGGCTGATCCCGCAATCGGCGTGATCGAGCGTGATATTCCACAAGGTGTGAACGGGCTTGTGGTCCGTTCCGAGTCTTGCAAATTAAGGCCAGCCAGCAGGGACTGATCAACCTCTGCCTTTGAGCGCATTACGGACTCGAGTCGGACATAGCGCCAAGTCTGAAAAATGAGCGGAAGCGGACTCCGTCTCCGGATTCACGATTTAGGATTCTAACCCGGCAAGCCACGCTTCAAGCGCCTTGATGTGACGGTCGACAGCTCCGTCGATGCTTACCTGATCGCCAGTATTCGGATCTGAATCAATCGTCGCGTCGACATCGACCCACATCGAAGCGATTGTCCCCGCTGGAAGTTCATCCACTGCCGCGCGCCGCTCCGATCGCCGGTCAAGTTCGTCCGGATCTAGCTTCTCGAGGACATCGACCATTCGCTGATACAATTTCCCGTAGCGCTCGCTCATGTCGAAAAATGGCGCGAGGCCTTGATTCTCGAGATACCCATGCACCGTCCCGGCCTTGCCATAAACGCCTGTGGTCTGCGGATGCGGTGTCATATGTCCGAACGACTCCTCGCCGCCCGGAGACACCCATCGCGCCAATGGATAGATGCGGCATGCCAGGGGCCGATCCGGGTGCACGCCGCATCCACTTTCGTTGAGAAATCCGCAGTCGCCATTCTCCTTGGACCGCAGGACGGTGCCGCCCGCCTCGGTGTGACCCGCGATGAATTCGGTGGTGGAGAGACCGAGATAGCGCGCCAACCGCAGGATTTCGTAAGGACTGACGCGAATCGCTTTGTTTCGGCAGCAGCGCTTGCAGGCGTGACAGGTGTAAGAGAATGCGCTTCCACGCTGCATGTCGAAATCGACGCGGGAGACCAGATCACCATAAGCCATGACATTTGCTCGCGGCCGGAGTTTGAGGAAGGAGATAGTCGCTCAAATTCGATGTGCTGCTTTCAAAGGCCGCTTCATCGCGGCGGTGTTCCCTTCACTTTGTCGATGATTTCCTTGGCGAGATCGGCGCAGGCCTTCATCGATTCGTCTTCGGCGCACTTCACGTCCACCGATGCAGTGCCGTCGGTGGCGATATCGACCTTGATGCGGCCGCCCTTGCCTTCGCGGCGGCCTTCCTTGCCCTCAAACTTCCCTTCGCCTTTTCCTTCACCTTTTCCTTCACCTTTGCCTTCTGCCTTGCCGCGGCGAGCGCCAACGTGGCGCGGCGCGACACACCAGTTCCGTTCGGGTTTGAATTGTCATCATGGGTCATAGCAGTCTCCTCGGTTGATCGGCCCCGGAATGGGCGCGAACACATTGGCGCTCGATCCCGCAATCGTGGCGGCGCTGGCCAGAGCGAAATCTTCCGGAGCCCTGCGACGATCACTGCTTTCATAGCTGCGCCGCCGACAAGGCGAGCAGTGACAGCAGAAGCGCGGGAGGCATAACGACGAGGCCAAGTCTGAGAAACTGAAGTGCGGCAACGCGCTCGCCCTCGCGACGCAGCGCGATTAGCCACAGGATGGTGGCGAGTGAGCCTGTAACAGAGAGATTTGGCCCGAGATCGACGCCGATCAGGATCGAGCCGGTCACATGCACGGGCACCTGCGCGGCATGACTGGTGGTTGCCGCGATCAGACCCATCGGCAGATTGTTTACGAGATTAGATGCGATGGCGGCGGCGATGCCGACAATCCACGACGTTATGTCTGGAGATGTCGTTGCCATTTCATGTAAAATGCGGGCAAGCGCGGGCAGCACACCGGTTTGGTTCAACCCCTCGACGAGAACGAACAGACCCGCGACTAGCGGCAGCACGCTCCACGACACGTCTTTAAGGATCGGCAGCGGCGATTGCCGCGCGGTGACCAGCACGGCGGCCGTCACCACTGCTCCGGCGACAAAGGTCGGCAACCCGAGTGGCCGGCCGGACGCAGATGCCGTGAGAAGCACGACCGCTGTCGTCGCGATTCCGAGCGCCGCAAGTTTGCCTCCGAACGTCAGCGAGGGCATTTCCTCCACGGCGGAGACGTTCGCATCAAGCGCCCGCCGTTGCGTCAGGCGCAGCGCGGCGTAGGTCGCCAGGATCGCGACGACCGAGGGGCCAGCAAAGTGGCGCAGCCATTCCGACAACGGCGGCATTTGCGCGCCGAACACTACAAGGTTGGCCGGGTTGGAGATCGGCAGCACGAAACTCGCAGCATTGGCGATGAATGCACAAATGAAGAGGTAGGGCAGTGGCTCGACCCGCGCGGCACGGGTCGCGGCATAGACCGCCGGCGTCAGCACCACGGCGGTGGCGTCGTTCGACAGGAGCACCGTTACCAGCGTGCCGACGAAGTAGACGATCAGGAACAGCCGTTTGGCCGAGCCGCGCGCGAGACGCACCGCCTGGGCGGCGAGCCAGCCGAACAGGCCCTCTTTTCGGGCGACCTCCGCAAGCAGCATCATGCCGATCAGGAAGAGATAGACATCCATGCCCTTGCCGGCCGCGACGAGCGCCTCCCGCCAAGGCAACAGGTTGAGCCCGACCAGAAGTGCGGCGCCCACGACCGCCCAGACATACTCCGGCAGATTCCATGGCCGCACGATCACGCCGAATGTGGCCAGCGCGGCAATTCCCCAAGTGGCCGTGCTGATCCCGGGCGTCAGCGCGCTCCCACCGCCAGCGCGGCGATCGGCGCGGCGTGGGGTTCGGTTCGCCCGCGCGTCTCCGGCATGAACAGCGCAAAGAAGCCGAAAGCAGCCAAAGCCACAGCGGTCAGCGACAGAAATCCCGCTCCGTATCCGTACCATTCTATGATGAAGCCGGAGACGAAGTTGCTGAGGGCGGCTCCTACGCCGACGCACAGCGCAACGAGGCCTTGCGCCAGATTGAAGCGTCCCGTGCCGCGCATGAGATCGGACGCGATGACGACGGCGATCACGCCGAAGATGCCAGCCGCAATACCATCGAGAAGCTGAATCGCAACAACGCCGTAAGGATTCGCGGTGAATGAAAACAGAATGCCGCGTACCGGCAGCGTGGCCAGGGCAACCAGAAAGATAGGCTTCCGGCCAATGCCGGCCGCCATCGCCTTGCCCGCGGCCCACGCAACGCCGACCATGATCAATTGTGCCGCGATAATGCAGGCAGACAGGGCAATCGTGTCCGAGCCGGGATGGGTTTGGGCCAGCACTTGTCCCGCCATCGGCAGCATCGCGGCATTTCCGAAATGAAACAGCACCACGGAGACCAGAAAAATTACGAGATCCTTGCGCGCAAACAGATCACGGACGCTGAGCGGCGCCATGAATTGACCGTTCGCATCGCGTTCTTCGCCGCCACGCGCCAGTTCATGATCGATTTCCGCGGGATTGATGAGATTGACGACCGCGGCGCTCGCGACCGCGAAGAAGCAGACCAGATAGAAGATCCAGTCATAACCGAGGGTATAACCCAGCGATCCCGCCATTCCCGCGGCGACGAAGTTGCCGCCGTGGTTGAAGCTCTCATTGCGGCTGATCCGTGCATCAAGGCGCCTGTGGCCAACGAGGCCAAGACTGAGCGCCGCAAGCGCCGGCGGGATGACGGCAGAGGCTGCGCCGAGCGTCACCTGCGCGGCAACGACGGCCGCAAATTGCGGATGGAACGCGACCAACAGGCAACCGGCAGCCACCAGCAGACCGGACACGGCCACCAACAGCCGCTTGAACCGGAGACTGTCGACCAGAAGCCCCGCCGGAATCTGCCAGAATGCGGCAGCGATGCTCGACGCGGCCATTGCGATGCCGATCGCGCCTGGCGGCCAGTGCTGCTCGGCCTTGAGGAAGACCGCAAGGAACGGGCCAAGACCGTCGCGAACGTCGGCGAGCAAAAAGTTGAGACCGTCAAGACCGCGCAGGCTGCGCTGCGACGGAGCCCGATTCCGTTCCTGCCCGTCGGTACGGCGAGGACTCACCACTTCCTCCCGTTTCTGTTGGGGCCGAGTTGCGTTCCGAACAGGTGGCGCTCAGGCCACGCGCCGATGCTGCCGGCGTCGCTGCCGGTCGGCTTGCGGATGAGGGGTGTGCGGGAGCGCGCAACCTCGATGGTGTCGGTATCCTGTCCGCCGCGATGATCGGTTACGCGAACGCTAAGCCTGAAGGATCGATCCGGAACCGTGGCCGACGCGGTAAATAATCCACCGTCTTCGCCTTGCATGAGGCGCCAGTCGTCGTCGTCAACCTTGAACAATGCTTTTGCGATCGGGACTGCGCCCCAGGCGGAAGCTCTCACTTCGCAGGAAGCGCCCAAGATTTGATCAGGCGAGTCCGGTTGCGTAACAAGCCTGCGGTCGGCAGGAGCCGTGATCATCACGAACGGCCATGGCGATTTGAGCGTCTTGAAACGCCAGCTCACCATCCCCCGATCGATGGCAGCGAAGGAAAAACCAGCATCCCCCTCTTCGATCTGGCCGGTCGAGCGCGTCGCCGCGTAAATCGTCCGGCCATCGTTGGCGAGCTCGTTGTAATGAGTATGACCCATATCGACCAACGCGACCGTGCTGTCGTCAAATAGAGTGGTCAGCTCCTCGGCTTCGCCGCGAAGATCAGCAGGATAGGTGTGCATAAACACGGCAGCGACCTTCCTGTCCCGCCGTGCGGCGTCAAGCTGTTCGCGCAGCCAGATAAGGCGCGATGCTCCGAGCCGGAAATCGGGACCACCCGAACCGCACGACACCACATCGAGAAAGATGCAGCGGCAGCCGGAGATTTCGGTCACATAGGGCAGCCGGCGAGCCTTGAGACCGGCATAGAAATTGTCGAGCGACTTCGGCTTGAAGTCGTGATCGCCGGGAATTGCGTGCCATGGTGCGGTCAATCGCGACATCTCGTCGTGGACGATGCGGAATTGTTCAGGCGTGCCGTCGTCCGCGTTGTCGCCGGGCAAAATTACAAAATCAATTCCACCGCTGACATTCGCGTTCACCTCATCCACGATGCGGCGCAGATCGAGATGGTTCTGCAGGTCAGCCTCGGTGATATGCAAATCACCGATGTGCAGGAACCTGAGTGGTCTTTGATTTGTGTCATTGGACATTGTAACTCTCGCAGTAAACGTTTGTCCCGTTCAATACGGCCGCACGGCGAAACGGATATCGCCTCGGCGTGCGGCACGTGGCGACTAAGCGGCATGCTCCTCGTTGCGATGCTCCGGATCATGCTTGGGTCCGTGTTTTTTCCCGCGATGCTTGGGGCCTTTGTGACCCGGTTCATGCTTGGGCTTCTTCGGCTCGAGCGGCTGCAGCGTTTCGATGGATGCGCCGATTTCGCGCGCCTCGACCACCGTCCCGAAAGTCGTCGTGGCTCCGTCGCCGTTGACTGAGATTTCTGCGCCCTTCTTGAGCAAATCGGCAAAACACTCGGCCTCATGAGGCGGCAGGCGGATGATGCGCCCGTCCTCAAGCACGGCACCGCGCGTTTCACCCTTCGGCCCATGGATCGACTGCTTGACGGTACCCTCCGCGGTCATCGGACCGTGCTTCGCCTTCTCAAATTCGCTATCGTCCTCGCGAATGTGCGGACCCTCGTCGAGGATGCGACCCTTTGGCGTATCGATCGCGACGGCGGCAACCATCTGAATACCGCGCGGGCGAACCCCACGGACCTTGACCTGACTGCCGAGGTGCACATCGCGCAGAAGTCGGGAAGATAAATGCGGCGGCACGTGCACCTCGCTTCCATCGGTCAGCAGAAAGCCATCGGCTTCGCCGTGCTTGTTGACGAGAAACTGGTCCACGGTCCCGCTAATTTCCGGGAGGTGATCGGGATCGATCCAATGCATGTTGAAGCTCCTTGCGTTCGACTGTCGGGCAGTCCTGCCGACGTCTTCGCAAGGCGCGTGCCAACAGGCATGCCATTGTTTTTATTGTGTTTTGAAGAGAGCCGCGACGAGCGGAGCGTCGTATTTCACGACACTCGCCGTCGTGAATGCGGACGCATGGGGAATGCGGGACTCACAAGCACGCGAAGGGCGAACGCGGCGCTGTGGCTTGGAAATGACGCGGTGAGGTACGGCGCGGATGAAGAACGCGGGATCAGTTGAGGCCGATCAGATTGCGTGCCGCGCCTACGGACGGCTCAATCCGAACTCTTTCGTTTGCCCAACCCGTATTTTTCAGCCTTGGTGTGCAGGAGCTGACGGTTGATTCCAAGTCGGCGCGCGGCTTCCGCGCGATTGCCCTTTGACTCGGCGAGTGCTTCGGAAATCAACCGGCGCTCAAGCCGTTCCACCGCGGACGAGAGATCCTCATCCGCGCCGCCACCGTCTGAACCCGGAAGGCCGCCGTGAGACCCAGTGAGAAAATTCAGATCGGCAGCCGTAACGATATCACTGCGGCACATCACGGCGACGCGTTCCATGGCATTTCTGAGCTCGCGTACATTGCCGGGCCAGGGATGTTCGGTGAGACGCTGCGCGGCGTCGCTCGACAATTGCTTCTTTAGCGACGACGCAAGCATCAGAAAATGTTCAGCCAGCGGAACGATGTCGGCGACGCGCTCTCGCAGCGGCTGCAATTCGACAGGAACGACAGTCAGACGATAGAACAGATCCTCGCGAAAACGTCCGGCCTTCACCCATTGGTCGAGATCGCGATGCGTAGCGGCGATGATCCGCACGTCTATCTTTTGCGACCGGCCGCCGACGGGCGTTACGACGCGCTCCTGAATTGCCCTCAGGATCTTGGCCTGCATGGCGAGGTCCATGTCGCCGATTTCATCGAGGAACAGCGTACCACCGTCGGCGTCGCGAAACGCCCCCTTGCGCTCCACCACGGCGCCCGTGAATGCGCCCTTCGTGTGGCCGAACAGTTCGCTCTCAAGCAGTTCCGCCGGAATGGCCGCGCAGTTGAGCGCGACAAACGGGGCCGCGCTGCGAATACCAACCCGATGGATGATGCGCGCGACAACCTCTTTCCCCGTGCCCGTCTCGCCGGTGATCAGGACAGTGGCGTCGCCATCTGCGACGAGGCCGATCGTTTTCTGCACGTCACGCATACTGCTGCTTGAGCCGATAATTTCATCTTGGCCACTTTCAGCCGCGCGTGGGCTGCGCTTGAGAGATTTCGATGCCCTTGACCGGATCATGCGCTTAAGAAGCGATGCCAGATCCTCGCGCCCGATGGGCTTGGTCAGATGATCGAACGCGCCGAGCCGCATGGCCTCGATCGTGTTGGCCGCGGTCGCATAGGCGGTGATGATGGCAACGGGTGGCTTCGAACCTTCTGCATCATCGCGCAGCCGTGTCAGAACCTGAAGCCCGTCCATATCCTGCATCCGCAGATCGAGCAGCACAGCGTCCGGTTTCGCCTTCGCCGCGAGGGCAAGCGCTTCGCGCCCCGATGCCGCGGCGACCGCCTCATAACCGAGATCCCGAACGGCCTCCGCGAGACCATCCCGCAAGGCCTTCTCGTCGTCGACGATCAGCACGACCGTCACGAGCGGCCCCCGATCGGAAAGTCCAGGGTAAATGTCGTGCCATCCGTGCGATGCGCGACAACAACGCGACCGCCATGCGCTTCCGCAACCTCGCGCACAATCGCGAGGCCAAGTCCCGTTCCGTCCGGCCGGCCAGTCGCGAAGGGTTCGAACAGATGCTCTCGAATGTTCAATGGCACTCCTCTCCCTGAGTCGGCGACAGAAAGACGCAACCGGTTGTCGACTATATCTCCGCGCAAGGTGATCGGGGTACCATCCTCAGAATTTTGAATGGCGTTCAGGATCAAATTGTCGAGCGCGCCACCTATCTGCGCCGTGTCGAACGATACCTGCTGTTCAACCAACTGCGGTACCTCGACTGATATCGCGCGGCGACCGGCCTGTTCGCGAAACAGCGCGGCGTGATCCGCAAGAAATTTGCGGATATCTGCGACAGGCTGTCGCTTGATGTCTGACCGCTGAACCGAACGCAGCAGAGTTTGCAAAAGCCGGTCCATTCGTCCCACCTGCTCGACCACGACCTGCAGCGCATCCGTCGTCCTGCCTGGGTCGGCCTCATTGGCGAGAGCATTCTCGGCCTTTAACCGCATGGCGGCGATCGGGTTCCGTATTTCGTGAGCGACGCCGGCAGCGACCCGGCCCAGCGTGGCAAGGCGCTCGCCGTCTGCAACACGCTGGAGCAGGCTTTCGGTGCGGCGACGCGCTTCCGACGCCTTGGCGCCCGCCCCGTTGATTGCCCCCACGATGCGGTCGAGATCACGCTGACCTGTCAGCGGCAGAACCGGCAAGTCCTCAGCGCCTGTCGATAGCGCCGCTTCCACCGTTCGCAACCGCTGCGACCAACGCCAGAGCACCCGTCCGAGCAACGCCGCCGATCCCAGAAGCACGACGAGCAGGAATGCCAATCCCGTGACCGCCAGAAGGAATGGCCGCCCGCCGACGGTCACGACCCGCGTCATGGTCCATGCGGCGATGCCCTCCGCTGCGTTGGAAATCGGACAAGCGTGAATCAAGAGGACCTGCGAACCCGCATCCCGCTTCCACTCGACCGGCCGGTGCGCGGTCGCGGCCGTCTCGACCACCTGCCTTATCGTTGGTTCTTCGGCTTGCGGAAGATCTG
>JAQGKJ010000744.1 GCA_028290165.1 Bradyrhizobium sp.
CGCCGTCGTGGAAGCCATGTCTCAGACCAGCGAGGTCCGGTGGCTCAGCGCCAAGGAAGCCTCGGCGATGAACCTCATCACTGATCCCGTCGGAAAGCCCTCAGCGGCCGCCGCCCGTTAATCTGAATTATTCACCACATCGGAAATTGCGCGGCGGCCGGCGTCAAAAAAAGCGCTGACCCGCGGATTCTTTAGTCCCTCCCGTGGACGATTTCGGTTATGCAGGGGCGCGGCGATTGAACCGCGTTCCCTAAGAAACCAGGCCATGAGCGGTTTCGGCCAGCTTCAAGGCAAAATCCGAAGCAAACGCGCGTGCAACTTTACCTTCCGATCGCCGATCTGCCGGTCAATGTTTTTCTCATCCTTGCGATGGGCGCGGCGGTCGGCTTCGTGTCCGGCATGTTCGGCATCGGCGGCGGGTTCTTGATGACGCCGTTGTTGATCTTTGTCGGCATCGCGCCCGCGGTCGCGGTCGCTTCCGTCGCCAGCCATATCGCGGCGTCGTCGTTTTCCGGCGCCCTGTCTTATTGGCGCCGCCGCGCCATCGATCCGGCGCTGGCGCTGGTGCTGTTATGCGGCGGGACCGTCGGCACCGCGCTCGGCGTCTGGACCTTCACGTATTTGCGGTCGCTCGGCCAGCTCGACCTGATGATTGCGCTGTCTTACGTCGTGCTGTTGACCACGGTGGGCGGCTTGATGTTCTGGGAGGGTTTGCGCGCGATCCTGCGGCTCCACCGCGGCATCGCGGTATCGATGCGCCGCTCGGGCAGCCATGGCTGGATCCATGGCCTGCCGCTGAAGATGCGCTTCAAGCGCTCCAAGATCTATCTGTCGGTGATTCCGATCGTTATCGTTGGCGTGCTGATCGGCTTTATCGGCGCGGTGATGGGCATCGGCGGCGGCTTCATCCTGGTCCCGATCATGATCTATGTGCTGCGGGTGCCGACCTCCACCGTGATCGGCACCTCGATGGTGCTCACGCTGGTCACCATGGTGTTCGCCACCATGCTGCACGCGGTCACCAACCACCTCGTCGATGCCGTGCTGGCGCTGATCCTGATGGTCGGCGGTGTGACCGGGGCGCAGTTCGGCGCCCGCGCGGGGCAGAAGATTCGCGGCGAACACCTGCGGTTGTTGCTGGGGCTATTGATCCTCGCGGTCGGAATCCGCTTCATGATCGAACTGGTGATCCGTCCCGACGATCTCTTCACCATCCGGGAAACCGGAGGCACCGGATGATCGCACGTCCTTCATTCGTGGTTTTAGGTGCGGTCATGGTGCTGGGCATGACGTTCGCCGCATCGCCGTCGCGCGCGGAGCGGCTGATCGTGTCAGTCTCGAACCACCGGGTGACGGTGACGCCGAACTATTCCGGCGAAGAGCTGGTGCTGTTCGGCTCGGTCGAAAAGGACGGATCAACACCTGCGACCCGCACCAACTACGATCTCGTCGTCACCGTCGCCGGCCCGCGCGCGGACATGGTGACGCGGCGCAAAGAACGCAAATTCGGCATCTGGATCAACACCGACTACCGGCAGTTCCTGCAAGTGCCGACGTATCTGGCGTTGTTCGCCAACCGGCCGTTCGACGCCATCGCCTCGCCCGAAGTGCAGCGCCGCCAGCAGCTCGGCCTCAATAATGTGCTGCTCACCCAGCGCGTCGGGCCCGACTATGCCGACGTCGTGCCGAACGATGCGTTCCGCAGCGCCTTCGTTCGGCTGCGCTCCGAGCACGGCCTCTATCGCGAGGCGACCTCGGCGGTGACGTTTTTGACGCCGACGTTGTTCCGCACCGGCATTCCGCTTCCGGCCGAGGTGCCGATCGGGACCTATGACGTCGAGATAAAACTGTTCTCCGATGGCGCGCTGGTGACGCGGACCGAAACCGCGTTCGAAATCGTAAAAGTCGGTTTCGAACAGTTCGTCGCCACCACCGCCCGCCAGAACGGTTTTACCTACGGGCTGGTCACGGCGTTCATGGCGCTGATGACGGGGTGGATGGCCTCGATCGTGTTCAGGAAGGATTGATTACCTGATAGCGAGCGGTGCTTTTGCGACGTCTTGAACCAGCGGCAGTGATAAAGCTCCCCCGCGGGGGTTCTGAATATGCCAGACTGGGCATCGCGAATGGTGCTGGGGAAACAACGGCATGAGCGATCTTCGCGACTGGTTGGGCCGGAACGGGCTTGAGCAATATGCCGAAATATTCGAGGCGAACGATATCGCCCTCGACATCCTGGCGGAACTGAGCGAGCGCGATTTCGAACAGCTCGGTCTGTCGCTGGGGAATCGCCGGCGGCTGATGAAGGCGATTGCCGGTCGCGGCGCCGAGGCGGCCCAATCGAAGCCTTCCAACCAAACCGCAGCTTCGGGTGACGCGGAGCGGCGTCAGGTTACGGTGCTGTTCGCCGATATGGTCGGCTCAACCGCGCTATCAGGCAAAGTCGATCCCGAACTGCTCGGGGGTCTGATCCGGCGCTATCAGGACGCGGTCGCAGGTGCGATCGGGCGATATGGCGGTTTTGTCGCCAAGTTCATGGGTGACGGCGTTCTGGCTTATTTCGGTTTTCCCCTTGCCTACGAGGATGCGGCGGAACGCGCAGTGCGCGCCGCGATCGGCATCCTGGCGGAAGTCGGCGGCATCGAATTGCCGGACAATACGCGGGTACAGGCACGGGTAGGCATCGCCACCGGCCTCGTCGTGGTCGGAGAAATCATCGGGACCGGCACCGCGCAGGAGCGCACCATCGTTGGTGAAACTCCCAATCTCGCCGCGCGGCTGCAGGCGCTTGCCGGGCCCGATACCATTCTCGTCAGTGAGGCGACCCAGAATTTGCTGGGCGGGCTGTTTGAACTCGAACGCACCGGAGAACATGAATTGAAAGGGTTCGCCCGCCCGGTGCCCGCCTGGCGCGTGCGATGCGAAGCCTCGGTCGAAAGTCGGTTTGCCGCGATCCGCACCGCTGGCAATTTGCCGCTCATTGGCCGCGCGCACGAAACGGGATTGATGCTCGAACGCTGGCATCTGGCGCGGCAGGGCGAGGGCCAGATCGTGACCGTGGTCGGCGAAGCAGGGATCGGGAAATCGCGGTCGATCGAGGCGCTGCAGGCGGCACTTGCCAAGGAGCCGCATGTACGGATCTATTTGCAATGCTCGCCCTATCACAGCGACAGCGCGCTTTATCCGGTGATCCAGTATCTTGGTCGCGCGGCCGGCTTTGCCGCACCGGACACGCCGGGCGCTAGAATCGAGAAACTGGACGTCCTGTTGGCGCAGCGAACGGCTTCGGACGCAGCTGCGCTTCCGCTATTGGCCGAGCTGTTGTCGATCCCGCTGGCAGCGGCAGAGCCGTCGGCCCAAACGCCGGCTCAACGCAAGGCATCGACACTGGCCCTCATCGTCGAGGTGTTCCTTCGCATGGGCGACAGCGATCCGGTCCTCATCGTGCTGGAAGACGCGCACTGGATCGACGCCACCACGCTGGAAATGATGATGCGTCTGACCGACAGCCTCGGCAAGGCGCGGACGCTTGCGCTGGTGACCGCGCGGCCGGATTTCGCGCCGCCATGGCTGGCGCGGCCGCAGGCGACCCTGTTGACACTCGGCCGGCTCGGACGCCAGGAGTGCACGCAACTGGCCATCAGTGTCGCCGCCGCGCACGGTCTATCGGTGGAGACGGTCGCAGCGATCGTCGCCAAAACCGACGGCGTCCCCCTGTTCGTCGAGGAGTTGACCAGGAGCGTCATCGAATCGGCAGGCGAAGACAGCGCCGTGCCGGCGACACTCAAGGATTCGCTGATGGCCCGCCTCGACCGCCTTGGCGAAGCGCGCGAAATAGCCCAGATCGCCGCCGTCATCGGCCGGCAGTTCACGTTCTTGCTGCTCGAGGCGGTGACCCTGAGGGGTGCCGGCGAACTTGAGGCCACGCTGGTGAAGCTCGTTGCGGCAGGAATTGTTTTCCCCGAGGAGCGCGGCCTGGAACGCAGCTTCAGTTTCAAGCATGCGTTGGTGCGCGATGCCGCCTATGAGAGCCTGCTTTTGGCGCGGCGGCGCGAATGGCACGAACGCATTGCGCACGCACTTCAGGAACATTTCGCCGACATTGCCGCGAGCGAGCCCGGTCTGCTCGCGCATCATTTCGGCGAGGCAGGCCTTTTGGTGCCGGCTTGCGATTATCGCATGCGCGCCGGCGATCAGGCCGTGAGCCGGTCGGCCTATCCGGAGGCGATCGCGCATTTCTCGGCGGGTATCAAGCTGGCGGAAGGCCTGCCGACGCAAGATGGAATGTGCCGACGACTGGATTTTCTGCTCAAGCTCGGCTCGTCCGCGGTCGTTGCACGTGGCCTGCAGAGCGTGGACATGGCGGATGCCTATACCCGGGCCAGCGAAATCGCCGAGAAACTGGGCGATGGCACCAAATTATTCCAGGCCAAATGGGGCCTGTGGATCAATGCCAATCTCCGGCGCAAGAGCGCGCTTGCACGGGAGCGGGCCAGTGAGCTCGTGATGCTCGCGCAACACTCCGGCGATGGCGACCTGTTGCTCGAAGCGCACCATTGCCGGTGGTCGACGGCCTTTTTCCAGGGCGACGTCATGGGCGGACTGGACGGTTGCCGGAACGGTATCGAGCTCTACGACATGGCGCGCCACCGGCACCTCGGTCATCACTTCGGCGGTCACGATCCCGGCGTTTGCGCGCATACGCAGTGCGGCAACTCACTTCAGCTGGCGGGCGATGGGCAACAGGCCAGGAAAAACCTCGCGCAGGCGATCACCCTCGCCGAAATGCTCGATCATCCCAACAGCCTCGCTCACGGGCTCCATAATTGCGGCATATGCCACCAGCTTGGGGCCGATCGCGATGCCACGTTCGCGGCGGCGCATCGCGCGGCTGCGCTGGCGGAAAAATTTGGCTTGCCGCCATGGCGCGCGGGCAGCCTGGTGCTTGCCGGCTGGGCGACCGCGATCGGCGCAGGCGTCGCCGACGCCGCGCGGCTGATCGATGCCGAGATCGACAATGCAACAAGGGCCGGTCCACTGCCGCAATATTATCTCGGCTTGGCTGCCGAAGTCCTGTTGGCCGCCGGCCGACCGGCCGACGGTCTTGCGCATCTCGATCGCGCGATCGCCGGAATCGACGAACCTGGCATCGGGTTTTATTTGCCGGAAATTTATCGCTTGCGCGGCGCGTGTTTGCTGGCGCTTAGCCGCGACAACAAGGACGAGGCGCGGTCGGACTTCGCGACCGCTCTCGACATTGCCCGGCGCCAGGGCGCCATCATCTTCGAGCGCCGCGCCGAGGCGTCCCTTTCCGAACTCGGTTAAGCGCCGTACGGCGGTTCAATGTCGGTGGCGGCCGGGCTCCACGCTGCGGCTGGCCGAGTTCTGCAACAATGTGCAGGCGAAGGCGGCGCAACACCCGGCTCTCCTCGCGGCGTCATTGCGAGCGTAAGCAAAGCAATCCATTTCTCCGCTTGTTGAGGCATGGATTGCTTCCGCCTTTGCTCGCAGAGCTTCGGCGGACGCGGTCGTCGCTACTGCTCCTCGCAATGACCGGCTGAAACGTCGTATTCAAATTTCAAACAGCGAGAAGATATGCGTCCGCATTCTCGCGGCGCAATGCACCCGAGGCTTGCATCAGTTTCACCCTCCTTCAGAACAGAGGGCGCAGGGAAAGCCGGGTGCCGATTGCACCCGCGGTCGTGCGCACAAGAAGCGCACGAGTGGACCACAGGTTCAACCGGATCACTCCGGCTTTCCCCGCACGATGGGTTACGGCTTACTTCGCGCTCTCCCCGGTGACCGGGCTTGTTTGCCACCGTCGCCTTGCGGATGGATGATACATCTCAAGCCCGGTTGGGCCGGATGCATCTCCGCAAGACTTGACGCCAGCATCGGGGCGCCAGGACCACACGACTTCACCGTCCGCGACCATCTCCGCCAAAGGTCTCGCCGGACCTCGTACCATCCGGCCAGTTTTGTCGAAGACGGGCTGCAACATCGTTCGTCCGCGCGCCGGCCGATCGCTCACGGGAACACCCACCCTGCGATCCCTTGCGCGCCCGACGCTGTCGCGTCCATCGCATCCCGTCCCACGTAAGCGACGACCATGATACGCCCCTCTTCCGGGCCGGGATGGGGCAGATTTCTAAAGGTGATTTGCCCGACGGGT
>JAQGKJ010000800.1 GCA_028290165.1 Bradyrhizobium sp.
TGCCCTTGGAAAATCCCTCGCAGCGCTCGCCCAGATGCGGCTCAAGTCCGAGCGAGACCAGAAGATCATGCGCGGAGGCTTCCGAGGCGGCGGGATCGACGCCCCAGAGGCCGGCGACGAATTCGAGATATTCCAGCGGCGTCAGCTTGTCATAAATCATCGGCTCGTCCGAGACCCACGCCATCATCTGCTTGGCCGCGACCGGATCGTGCAACGCGTCGATGCCGAACACTGAGACCGAGCCGGCATCGGCCCGCGCGAGCCCGGCCACCATCCGCAGCGTCGTGGTCTTGCCGGCGCCGTTGGGCCCGACCAGCGCATAGAATTCGCCGGATCGGACCGTGAGATCGAGCGCATCGACCGCAAGGCGGTCAAAACGCTTTGTTAACCCTCGCACTTGCAGGGCGGACTCTTGCGGCTTCATGATGTCCGATCAATCTTTGGGTTGCATCCACTCAGGGACCATGGACCCAAGATATTTCGGCACGGTGAATCCAGCGCCGCAAATCCGGCGTTTGCTCGCGATCAGGCCATTTTTGCTTGCCTAAACCAGCGGCAGCTGTCCGCAACCCGCCTTTGAGGCGGCAACCAGCACTTTGTTGACAGGGGTCGACCCTTTGAGGCTGTATAACCCGCCAGCTGTTCATGAGCGTTACGACACAAGCGACGTTGAACAGCAGGTAGACACAAGATGCGCCAGAGGTGATCGATAGAATCGCCCGCGCATCGGGGGAGGGACGTCGGCAATGCTGGACTTCGTTCAGCAGTTGGTGAGTGGCGTTGCGCTCGGCTGCGTCTACGGCCTGATCGCGCTTGGCTTCGTTCTGGTCTACAAGGCAACCGAGGTCGTCAATTTCGCGCAGGGCGACCTGATGATGCTGGGCGGATTCTTCGCCTTCACCTTCATCGGCATTCTCGGGCTCAATTACTGGATCGGTTTCGCCGCGGCGGTCGCGGCGATGGCGCTGTTCGGCATGCTGGCCGAGCGCCTGGTGGTGCGCCCGATCCTCGGCTATCCGCAATTCTCCATCATCATGGCGACCATCGGGCTCGGATATTTCCTGCGCTCCGTCGTCGGCATGATCTGGGGCACCGACGACTTCAAGATCGAGACGCCGTTCAGCCAGGGCGTGCTCAGGATCGGCTCTCTGGTGCTGGCCTATGACAAGCTTTCGGTGATTGCTGCGACCGTCATCCTTTGCGCACTGCTTTACCTGTTCTTCAACCGCACCACGCTAGGCACCGCGATGCGCGCCAGTTCGGAGAACATGCTGGCGGCCTATTACATGGGTATTCCGGTCAAGCGCGTGGTGTCGATCGTGTGGGCGATCAGTGCTGCGGTCGCGACCTGCGCCGGCGTGCTGCTGGCGCCAATCACCTTCATTCATTCCAATGTCGGCCTGGTGCTGGGGCTGAAGGCATTTCCGGCAGCCGTGCTCGGCGGCTTCGGCTCGATACCCGGCGCCGTGGTGGGCGGCGTCTTGATCGGCGTGATCGAGAGCATGGCCGGCTTCTATCTGGCGGAGGGGTGGAAGGACGTCGCGCCCTACATCGTGCTCCTCATGGTGTTGCTGCTCAAGCCCGAGGGCCTGTTCGGCCTTCGCATGCGCAAGAAGGTCTGAGGGTAGCCCATGCGCTTCATGTTCAAGACCGATTATGAAGACGACATCAGGCTATTTCCGCACTCCGGCTACGTCGTCTCCTACGGCGTCCTGCTTGCGCTGCTGGCGATCGCGCCGTTCGTTCTTTCAAGTTACATCGTCAGTCAATTGGTGTTTGTCTGCATCTACGCTACCGTCGGCGTGGGGTTGATGATCCTCACCGGCTTTACGGGGCAGGCGTCATTGGGCCATGCGGCCTTTCTCGCGATCGGCGCCTACACCGCCGCTTACCTGCAACAATTCAACGTCCCATTCCCGGTCTATTTTCTTGCCGCCGGGCTGTTGACCGGCGTCATCGGCGCGCTGGTCGGATTTCCGGCGCTGCGGCTGCAGGGCATCTATCTCGTCATCGCCACGATCTCCTTTGGCTTCATTGTCGAGGAAATCCTGGCGCGGTGGGAAAGCGTGACGCATGGCAACGAGGGCATGCGCGTCAAGACCATTCAGTGGCTCGGCGCCTCGGTACCGCGCGACAGCCCGGCCTTCTACTTCCTCTGCCTTGGTGTGCTGATCCTGACCATCGTCGGCACGCTCAATCTGTTGCGTTCACCGACCGGCCGCGCCTTCGTCGCGATCCGCGACAGCGAGACCGCCGCGCGAAGCATGGGCATCAACGTCTCGCTCTATAAGGTAAAGTCGTTTGCGATCAGCGCGGCCATTACCGGATTCGCAGGTGTTTTATTCGCCCACAAGCTGTCCTTCATCAGCCCGGAAATGTTCACCCTCCAGCTCTCGATCGAATTCATCATCGTGATCCTGATCGGCGGCGCCTTCAGCCTGCATGGCGCGGTGCTGGGGGCGATCTTCATTGTCATGATCGATCCATTCCTGACTTATCTGAAGGACGACGTCCCCGGAATGGTCGCCGGCGTTGCCGCCGCGCTCGGCGCGGGAAGCGAGCGCGCAGCGCATATTCAGGACAGTGTCGCTGCGTTCGCTTCGGCGAACGGCCTGAAAGGCGCGATCTACGGGGTGATCATTGTTCTCTTTGTGCTGTTTGAGCCACTCGGCCTTTACGGTCGCTGGCTGAAGATAAAACTCTTCTTCCAGCTATTCCCGCTCTACAAGCGCGCCACTTTCAAGCGGCAGAAGATCTATGTGAAGTCGGAGCGCAACCGGTGAGCTATTTCCGCGCCGAAAATCTCTCTTTGCATTTCGGCGGCCTGAAAGCGGTCGACGCCGTCAGCTTTGCGGTGGAGAAGGGCGAGATATTGTCGATCATCGGCCCCAACGGGGCTGGTAAAAGCTCGATCTTCAACCTGATCTCGCGGATCTATAACCCGACTTCAGGCAGGATTTATTTCGAGGACCAGGACATCACCGAGGCGCCTGCCTTCGGGATCGCCAAGCTCGGGATCGCCCGCACCTTCCAGAACATCGAACTGTTCGAGAATGCGACCGTGCTTAGCAATCTCCTGGTCGGGCGGCACCGCCATTCCACCACGCAGTTGTGGCAGGAGTTTCTCTTTCTGCCGAGCGTGCGTTCCAACGAAAAGGTTCATCGCCGCCGCGTCGAGCAGATCATCGAGTTTCTCGATCTCGAGCCCTATCGCGACAAGCTGATCTCGGGACTGCCTTACGGCGTGCGCAAGGTGATCGAGCTGGCGCGGGCGTTGTGCACGGAACCAAAGCTGATCCTGCTCGACGAGCCGTCATCCGGACTGAATGTCGAGGAGACCGACGACATGTCGTTCTGGATCCGCGACATGAAGAGCGAACTCGGCGTCACCGTGCTGATGGTCGAGCACGACATGACGCTGGTGAACCGGGTCTCCGACCGCGTGATCGCGC
>JAQGKJ010000858.1 GCA_028290165.1 Bradyrhizobium sp.
GAATGACGGATTGCGCCGAGTTGAGCGGCGATTGCGCCAGTATCGCTGACGAAGCGAATTACAATAGTATGTTAAACAGCAAACCCCTGCCGGTACTGCCGACAGGGGCAACATGTGGATGGAGAACGGCGAGCGGTGTTACGCTCGGTGGTTTCCCAAGGACCATGCCCCGATAGGGAAGCCCTTGGCGCATAATCGCGCAAGGTGATTTTGTAGGCAGCGCAACGCGGTGTGCATACAACGCCCTATCAGCCTCGCGTATCCAACGATACACCCAACTGATGCGCTTTGACTGCGGTTGCGCCAATCGTTCGCTTCAATGCTTTTGATATTTTAGCAACGCCGGTCTTTTTCTTTGCCAGTGATTTCAACTCGCGCACGTCTGATGAAGTCCATGCGCGTCGAACTATGTTCTTCTTAGCCATTTCGGTTCCTTTTTTGAGAACCGGGCTTGTATCACGGGACCTTCATTTTGCAATGGCCGCAAGTCATCGCCGACTTAAATCTTGGGACGGCTGTTTAAGATTTTCCCGTTGGGTGCATCTTTCGGAGCGGACTCAACTAACACGCAGCGAAGCTCGTCTATCTGATGTGCAAAATCTATTGCATTTGCCTTCAACACTTCCATCGCATGACCCCGATGACCTTCATTTTCCAGTTCTGCGATTCGGTCATTAAAAGCGTTCAATTCGTCTTCTAATTTCTGAATTTCGTGCTGAACTGGAAATAGCCGAGCGGGGTATTTATCAACGGATTGTCGCTTCTCTGCACGCATTGCAGACAAACTACCAAGTCCTGGCCGTTGTGTGGTCATGGCCCCTCCGAATCGCGAACGCGCGGTAACATCCTGTAACACAGGTAATCAGCGTGACTTGGGTCGAGCAACTCTTTCTATGAACATTTTTCTCCACGCTTCATCGTGCTTTTGGTAGAGTTCGAGCCATCGCTTTTCGCGGTTCGTTATCGGCACGTCATCACGCCAAGCGATGACCATGCCGGTTTCGTCCAGCGGGGCTTGATCATCGAGCGTTTCGAATTCAAACGTTTCTTCGATGGAAAGTCCGAGTAGAACGCGATGGCCGTTTTCGTCAATCCGGTATCGCTTCGGAAGCTGATCGAAGGGGAAACCCACGTGACGCCAAATCCATTACGAAAAATGGGTGAGGCGAACGGCGTAGGGAAATGACCGGCAGCCCCTTGTCGCGAAGTTGAAATCGTGGCCGGCCAAACTAGGAACAGGCCACCCCTGCGTGACGATTGACGATAACAAGCGATCGCAACATGGCAATCAAACTCGCGCTTTAACCTAACCGGTCAAGGTTACTGCGGAGCAACAACTCTTTCGCGGTATCACAACGCACTCAAATCATCCGGCACGTCGCCGAATTTCCTAATGATTTTGGCATCGCTGAAATCGCCGGTCGCTGGATTAGCAGTGCGACTGAACGCGACCGCGCCTGTATGACCCAATACTTTCCAAAGACCTTGCGCACGCTCTATCGCGGCTGCAGGGCTTGGACATTCAATGGGTTCACCAACAACGACGCAGCCGTCAGCAACATCGAATGGCAACACAACGAAATAAGTAATTCCGGGCATGGCTTCGCCCCTACTCAATCGTACCAATCCTTGCGGTCGCGGGGCACAGGTCCAAACTTGCCGCGCGCGTAACCGTTGGACACGGCGGCTCGCCCGTTTCGCCAGCTAGATGAAGTTTCCGACTGGGACAACCGAAAGCTGCTAGTCTAGGCCCCGATGGGTCGGCAGCCATTGACGACGATCGCCACCACGGCCTCGACCGCCTTATCGAAGGCGGCTTCCGGCATCGGCTTGCCATCGAAGAATACGCTGATTTCGGAGGCGAAGTTCGCGTAATACTCGGTCACGCCCCAGATGATGAAGAACAGATTGAGCGGATCAACCGGCCGGATGTGGCCCCTCTTGATCCAGCTCGCGACCAACTTGCACTTCTTGGCAACGATCGGCTTGATCTCGGCGTCTAGCTTCTTAAGGATATTGGCGTGGTCGCCCAAAATGTCGGTGGCGAAGATCCGCGACGCGTCCGGATAGCTGCGCGAGAATTCCATTTTCGAGCGCACGTACTTCTCTATCTCGGCAAGTGGGTCGGCACCATCTTCGATGCTCGCGATCTTCGAGAACCACAAATGCACAATCTGCTGCAGTACCGCGTCGTACAGCGCGTCCTTGTTCTTGAAGTAATAGTGCACCGTGGCCGTCGGCATATCGAGGCTGGCCGCGATCTCGGCGATGGTCGTGCCATGCGCGCCTTTCTTTGCAAAGGCCGAAACGGCCGCCGCCGTGATGCGGTCTTCATTGATTTTGCGAATCCGCGCCTTGGCGGCGATCGCGTGCGCCTGACCCCGCATACAACCCCGAACGTTTTGCTGCCTCACCATCGAGGTTAGACGATCCAGTAACGATCAGCAACGCGAGCAAGGCGTAGGCTATCCACAAAAAGTATATGTTGTGGATCGTTTGAACGCACCTCAGACGGTATCGCACCACAGCTTCGACCGGCTATTGATGCCAGCGCGCCGCGTCAGGCTTTCCGCCGCCTTTTGCGCGTCGCGGCGCACGGCACGCTCATCGACAGTGAGCACCTTGCGGTCGCGCATGACGATCTTTCCGTCGATGACGACGAGCGTCGGCTCGTGGCCGAGCGCCGAATAGACCAGCGCCGACACCGGATCGTGGATCGGTGTGACGAATGCATCGCTCAGATCGACCAGCACCATATCGGCCTTCTTGCCGACCTCGATCGAGCCGATGTCGGCCTCGAGGCCGACAGCGCGGGCGCCTCCGATGGTTGCCATGTCCAACACCTGGGGCGCGGTCATGATGGTGGCATCGCCATGGAAACCCTTCTGGATCAATGCGGCGAACTTCATCGCCTGAAATAGACTATGGTTGTTGCTGCTTGCCGGGCCGTCGCTGGCAAGCCCGACGGTGATGCCGGCCTTCAGCATTTCCGGAATCGGCGCCAGGCCGGAGGCCAGATACATATTGCTGCACGGATTGTGCGACACCTTGCTTCCGTACTGGCGCAGCGTGGCGATATCCGCCGACGAGCACTTCACGCAATGCACGGCCAGAACATCCGGCTTCAAGAAGCCGATGTCGCCGAGCACCGCCGTATCGGTGCGGCCGTAGACCCGATTGGAGTGCTCGAACTCGAACGGCGTCTCCGAGACATGAACCGTCACCAAGACGCCGAGCTCATCGGCCAGTTGCCGCGTGGCGCGCAGGCTTGCTTCGTCGAGCGCCCAGATCATGCAAGGCGCAAGCCCGACCTGGACGCGGCCGCCTGGACGGTTCTGCTCTTTGATCAGCACGGCCGCGTCTTTCAGCGCCGCGTCAGCCGTCTCGATCAGGGCCGGCGGCACGCCGTACTCGACGCCATCGCTTAGAAAGCCGCGGCAGACAAAGCCGCGCATGCCGGTCTGCTCATAGGCGTCGATCACCGCGCGGGTGAGACCCGGGCGCGGGTGCACATACATGAAGTCGACCAGCGTGGTGACGCCGGAGCGGATCGACTCGACGCAGCCATGCGTCGCCGCGATGCGGGCATCATCCACCGTCAGCTCGACCGCGGCCGGCCCAGTCATGCAGGTGAACCATTTCTTTAGCACCATGTCGTCGCCGAGCCCTTTCAGCAGGGTCTGGAACAGGTGGGTGTGGGTATTCACCATGCCCGGCATCAAGATGTTGCCGGCGCAATCGATGACGTCGGCCTCCGGCGCCTTGGCCTTAAGTGTTGCGGCCGAGCCGATCTCGGCGATACGGTCGCCCCGCACCAGCACGCTGGCACGGTCGAGGATGTCGCGCACACCATTGACGGTGACGACACAAGCGTCGGCTAGAATGAACGTCACGCGGGAAAGGCCTGTCGAGCTGATTTGATGAGCTTGAGGATATTGGGCGGCGTGAACGGCCCGTCGCTGTCGACTTTCACGCCAAGCGGTGCCAGCGCATCCGCCACCGCGCTGGTGATGGCGGCAACGGCGCCGGTGGTGCCGCCCTCGCCCGCGCCCTTCATCCCGAACGGATTGAGCGGCGACGGCGATTCCATGCTGCCCGAGCGGATTGTCCTTGGCATATCGCCCGCGGTCGGCATCAGGTAATCGCCAAAGCCGGAGACCAGCGGCTGACCTTGCTCGTCATAGCGGATTTCCTCGAACAATGTGCCGCCGAGCCCCTGCGCGATGCCGCCGATCACCTGACCCTCGACGATCATCGGATTGATGACAGTACCGCAGTCGTGGACCACAGCGTAGTTGGTCATTGCGAGCTCGCCGGTCGCCGGGTCGATCTCGACTTGGCAAATGTGCGTGGCGTTGGCGAAGGCGATGCCGGGCACCTGGTAGTGCGCCTCCTCGGCGAGATTAAACGAGGACAGGCCCTTCGGCAGCGAATTCCACGCGGTGGCGCGACCAGCTATCGCAGCCAGCGTCGCGCTCGCGCCGTTCTTGGCGACGGCTTCGCCCTCCGACCAGGTCAGATCGCCGGGCGCCGATTGCAGCATCTCGGCCGCGACCTGAAGCGCCTTTCCGCGCACCTTACGCGCGGCCAACCGCGCCGCCGCGCCACCGATGGCACCGCCGCGGCTGGCGAAAGTGCCGACGCCGTCCTTGATCACATCGGTGTCGCCATGCCGCACCGAGATGCGGTCGATGTCGATCTCCAGCTCGTCGGCGACCAACTGAGCGATCGCCGTGGCCGTGCCCTGGCCATGCGGCGAGGCGCCGGTATAAACTGTCACCTTGCCCGAACCATCGACGCGCACGTCGCCGGTCTCATAGGGACCGATCGCAGTCTCCTCGACCAGACAAGCGATGCCGACGCCCAGCACTTTGCCGCGCGTCTTGGCCTCGGCGGCGAGATCGGCGCGGTTTTTCCAACCGGCAAGCTCCAGCGCTTTACTCAAGCACTCGCCGTAATCGCCGCTGTCATAGATCACCTTGCCGGCCAGGACGATTTCCGTGCCGCGGTCGCACGGCATGTCAGCGGGAGTGAGCATGTTGCGGCGGCGCAGTTCGACGCGGTCGATGTCCATCTCGCGGGCGATTCGATCCATGGTCAATTCCATGCACATAACCGCTTGAGGATGGCCGGCACCACGATAGACCGCAAGCGGGGTCTTGTTGGTGACCACCGATTTCGACTTGGCTTGGTAGTTCGGAATGCGATAAGGCCCGCGCAGCATCGCCGACGAGATCGAGGCCGGCGTTACCGACAGGGTCGCCGCGGCGGCGCCGTTGTTAGTCAGTGAGTCCAGCGTGACCGCGGTGACAATGCCGTCCTTATCGACGGCGGCGCGGACGCGATGAACCTGTTCGCGAGCGTGTGTGGTGGCGACGAAATGCTCGGCGCGGGTCTCGATCCATTTGATCGGACGGCCGAGCGTCTTGGCGGCCCAGACAGCGAGGACCTCTTCCGGATAGAATTCGCATTTGACGCCGAAGCCGCCGCCGACGTCCGGCGCGACGACATGCAAATCGGCCTCCGGCATGCCGAGCACACCGGCCAGAAACGCGCGAACCAGATGCGGGAACTGAGTCGAGGAATACAGCGTGACGCGGCCATTGCGACCGGTCGGATCGGCCAGCACGCCGCGCGTCTCCATCGGTGCAGCCACATAGCGATGAATGCGGAAGGTATTCTCGAACACGCGAAACGCGCCGGCGAAGGCTGCATCGGTATCGCCGACGTTCTGGGTAACGGTGCTGATCACATTCGACCCGAGCTGCTCGTACAACAGCGATGGCGGTTGCCCGACCGCCTGCTCGGTATCGAGCACCACAGGAAGATCGCGATATTGGATGTCGACGAGATCGGCCGCCTCGTTGGCCTGCGTAAGGCGTTCGGCAAAGACGACGGCAACCGGCTCGCCGACATAGCGCACCTTGCCGATGGACAGCACACGACAGCAGGCCGCAGTACCGGAACCGGCAAGATCGATCGACGGCAACGCGCCGACGGTGTCGGCGATTTCCGAGCCGACGACCACACGGGCAACACCCGGCGCGGCTATGGCACGGCTGGTGTCGATGGCCTCGATCACGGCGTGCGCCTTGGTCGAGCGCACGATCGCCATATACAGCGTTCGCGGCACGGTGATATCGGCGACAAACCGCGCCTGGCCCAAGAGAAGGCGCGCATCCTCGCGGCGCGGGACGGGAGTTCCGACAAGACGGGCAGCAGCCATCTCAGTGACCTCCCCCATTTGCGATCGAGCGCAATGCTTCAACAATGTTGGCGTAGCCGGTGCAGCGGCACAGATGGCCTTGGAGCATATCAGTGACGTCCTGTTGCTGCGGAGCGGCTTTGTTGCGTAGCATCGCGACCGCGGCGACGACGATGCCGGGCGTGCAGAAGCCACATTGCAACGCATGATGAGCATGAAATGCCTGCTGAACCGCGTGCATCTCGCCGCCGTGAGCCATACCCTCGATGGTTTCGATGGTCGCCGCGTCGGCCTGCACCGCGAGTGACAGGCAGGAGCGCGCGGTTTCGCCATCGACGATCACCGTGCAACTGCCGCACTCGCCGGTGCCGCAGCCGACATGAGTGCCGGTGAGGCCGAGGTCTTCGCGCAGGAAATCGCTGAGAAGCCGGCGCGGCGAGACCGTCGCCTGCCTCGGTTCACCATTGACGACGACGGATACGGAAAACTGCTTTTCGGATGTCATGGTCATGTCGAACCTCTGCCTAGACCGGCTGGATATTTTCTGCGGCGCGGGCAACCGCGCGGCTCATCACCACCGGGAGCACTTCGAGGGCATAGGCCGCATGTGGCAATTCGGGAGCAAAGGTGATGTCTTCGGCAACCAGGCAACCCGCGACGTCGGCTGATGCTTGCCCAATTAGTGCGGCCTCGGATTTGGCGCAGCGAGTCGGCTTGCCGGCGATGCCACCGGCGACGATGCGTGCTTTGACAATGACTCCCTCTGCGTCTGCTTCGAGATAGGACGCAACGCAGATCAGCGGCGGCGCGCCAGCGCGCGAGGCGATCTCCGAAAACGCCGCGCCGGTTGGCCCTTTAGGACGCGGTATCTCGGCATACAGGACCATTTCACCTTCGCACACGCCGGAGCTGTGATGGCCAACGAGGAAATCGGCGACGGCGCTGGATCGCGTCCCGCCTTTCTGGCCGATAACGAGCCTGGCTCCGAGCGCGACGCAGACGACCGCCAGCTCGCTCATGGCGCTGGCCCGCACCAGATTGCCGATCAGCGTCGCCCGATTGCGGATCGCAGGACTGGCGGTCGATGCGATCGCCTCGGCGAGCAGCGGAAAATGCGCCAGCGCGGCGTGCTTTTCGATGTCGGCGAGTCGGACGATGGCGCCGATACGCATCACATCGTCACCGAGTTCGATCTTCTTGAGGTCCGGGATCCGCGTAATATCCACGATGCGCTTCGGCGTCACCACGCGCCGATTAAGCAGCGGCACGAGGCTCTGGCCGCCGGCCAGCACCACGGAACCTTGGTCAGCAATAAGGCTCAGCGCCTGCTTCAGGCTGTCAGGTCGTTCATAGTCAAAGGGAAGCGACGTCATGGCTCGCGCCTCACGCTGGGACCGCGACTTACGATCCTGATTATATCATCAGGATCGTAAATGCATGGTTCGTGCCATGTCGCTTTGCGGGTGGCTCAGAAACTTGAAGCGCCAGAAAAGCCGATAATTACAAGGTACATGAAACTCTTGCGGAGCGGTCCCTTGGACGCGTCTAGTTGGAAGGCGGACAACCGTGTACGTGCACATCATTTCGTCAGCTCGCCCGCTTCATGGGCAACGCGTCGATGAAGTTGGCACGGATTCGGCAAAGCGATGCTGCCCATCGGCTGTGTGTACCGAAAACTCAAATCCGAACGTAGTGATGGTGAAGCCCACCGAGGACTGGGTGTGAACGAATCATTCCGGCCTGATGAGTCGGACGAGAAATCGGCGCGGCGATTCCGTCAGGTCACGCCGATACGGTTTTCGGTACACACAACCTGCAAAATGCGTTAGCGAGTTGCACTTGGCGAGGTGTCCGGCATGCTTTTCAATCGACCAGCAATTCAGTTCAGGCAATTCGGTGGGCGGCCCAAACGCGCGATAGCGCGCCATGATCCGATGGCGCGAGAGCGGCGTTTGATAGGCTCCCTGCGTTAACGCATTGGTCATTTCTTTGCGTTCATTTTCACGATCTTCATTCAACAGAGAGGCACCATGTCTGACATCAGCATTCCCGGCGGACGGATCCGTTCTTTCGTAGAGCGGGTCGAGCACTTGGACACCGAATTGCAGGAGTTGAACGAGTCGAAAAAGGAAGTCTTTTCAGAGGCCAAGGCTGAGGGTTTTGATGTGAAAGTCCTCAAGGAAATCATCAAGCTGAGGAAGCAGGACAAGGACGAGCGCGACGAGCGCGACACTCTGCTTGATATGTATATGAGAGCGATGGAAACAGCCGGCCCGGAATTGGCCGCCAAGGCCGCTTGACTCAATCGAAATCCAGGCTTGGTCCAAGTGGTTGGCCCAAGTGCTTCTCGCTGGACAGGTGATCGGGACAACCCGGTCACCTTTCAATTCCTGTGACTGCCCCTGTGAATTCCTCCACGCGAAGTGAACGCGGCACTCCAAACCCGTGCTTGAAGTGCCTTGGTTCTCTCCGTCCTGACCGGCTTGCCGAGGATTTGTGGAAGCGTGCCCGAAAGGCGCCCATGCAATTCTTGCTTTCGAAGCCCTGCTAAAGCGCTTCGGTCTGGAAACAAAGAAGAAGCTGAGAAGCGCGTCCTAGAACATGATCCGGTTTCCGAAAGGGTCATACTCAAACCAAAGAGAGATCATGATCCGACTCGATCTAACTCGATCATGATCTAGTTAAGGGGTTTCTCTGACGGTGTTGTCGGGAGAATGGGCGGAAGCGCACCCCAAACTCTCTCGGCGGTATCCGGGATAACGTCCTGCCCTTCCAGCAGCGATACGTTCGACTACAGACATGCAGCGGCTCCAAGGCGATTACATCCAAATTCAGTGTGGCACACAGCCCACCATTTAAGAACAGGCGTTTCGCGGCCCCCCAGAAATGAGCAGGGAGAAGATTGAGCCGAAACATAGCGAAACGCCGTGAACGAGCTCATGAGCGATTGGACGCACGATTGGCGTAATCTTCGGGTGGTCCGCTGTTCATAACAGAGGAGAGCCTTGTCATTTACTTCTTAATTTATAAGCTGCAACTTGTCGATGCGGGGCGAACCGCTCCGCTAAAGACGTAGTATTGATGTCGGCATCGTTTTTGCTTGGCCCTGTGGCAAGAAACGGCATTAGCCGGATCGAGATATTCTCACGGAGGCATTCATGAGCATGAAGCGTTTACTGCTGGCGTTCGCATTCGCTCTCGGTAGCTGGTCGCAAGCCGCGCTCGCCGAGGACAACGCGGTTCTTCAGCTCGACTGGCTTCCCACGGGGGAGCATGCCGCCTACTTCGCCGGCCTGCAGCGCGGGTTTTTCCGCGACGCCGGGATCGATCTCAGCATTACGAGAGGTTACGGATCGGGCGACACGGTAAATAAGGTTGCGGCTGGGGCGGCCAAGTTCGGTGTTGCCGATCTCGGAGCCGTACTCGCCGGGCGCGCTCAACAATCCGTACCGGTCAAGTCGATCGCAGCGGTCTACACGTACTCTCCCCACTCCATGTTCGTTCTGCGCTCATCCGGGATCAAGGGATTCAAGGACTTGGCCGGCAAGCGCATCGCCGTCAGCCCGGGCAATAGCCACAGGATCTATTTCCCCGAAGTCGCACGCCGGGTGGGAATCGACCCTGAAAGCGTGACGTGGATCACCACGGACGCGTCGGCGATGGCGGCGATGCTCATCGCCAAGCGCGTGGACGCCGCACCGTTCTATTCCATTCACCAGTATTATCAGAACAAGGCGGCTCAGTTGGCCGGCGAAGAGATCGTTGCGCTACCGTTCGTTTCGGCAGGCTTCGCCATCTACGCCTCATCTCTAGTGACTTCAGACGAGACGATCAAAACCGACCCCGACCTTGTCCGGCGTTTTGTCGGAGCGGCCTTGAGGAGCTTTGCCTGGGCACGCGACAATCCCGTTGAGACCTGCAAGCTTCATGTGCAGAAGAACCCCGAAGTCCTGCAGGACGAATGCGAGGCATCGCAGAAGGTCACGATGGGGTTTGTCTTCAACGATCATCAACGCGCGACAGGCCAGGGCCATTTTGCGCCGGATCGTTTGGCTGACACATGGCATGCCGTCGCCGATAGTCTGAAGCTCGATCCCTCGTGGAATCCCGCTCAGGCCGTCGATGAGAGTTTCGTGCCGTGATCACACTCGATAGCGTCGGCAAGACCTTCAAGACCCGCCGCGGCGGCCATGTCCAAGCCTTGAGCGACGTCACCATCTCGGTGCGATCCGGCGAGTTTGTCGCCATCGTCGGTGCGTCCGGCTGCGGGAAGTCTACCTTGTTGAGGATGGTGGCTGGGCTGGTCAAGCCCGACTCCGGACAACTCACGCTCGATGGCAAGCCAGTAACCGAGGCGACGGAAGGCACGGCGATGGTCTTCCAGTCGCCGACCCTGCTCCCCTGGATGAACGTGGAACGCAACGTCTCCTTTCCGCTCAGTCTTTCGGGGCGCGACGTCCCCGAAGCCCGCGAGCGTGGCCGCGGGCTGCTTCGTTCGGCGGGACTCGCGGGATTCGAACAGCGGATGCCACGTGAACTCTCCGGCGGGATGCAGCAGAGAGTCGCGATCTGCCGCGGCCTCGTCCAAAAACCGCGCATTCTGCTCATGGATGAGCCGTTCGGCGCGCTCGATGCCCTTACGCGCGAGGAAATGAGCCTGTCGCTCCTCGCGCTATGGCACGCCAACCCGATGGCCGTCCTATTCGTCACCCACTCGATATCGGAAGCGGTGCTGCTCGCGGATCGAGTCGTGGTCATGTCCCCCCGACCGGGCCGCGTGGCGGAGATCGTGGACGTCGATCTGCCGCGTCCCAGGTCATTTGACCAGGAAGCAAGCGCAGAATTCCATCGCTGCTCGAAACTAATCCGGGACCGAATATATAGCGGGGCTTCACGTGCTCACTAGTACTGCCGCATGGGTACGGCGAAACCTACCGGTCCTCCTCTCCACCCTTTCCATGCTCGTCGGCTGGGAGGTGATCTGCAGAGCGTTCGGCATCAGGCCGTTCCTGTTGCCGGCACCAAGTGCCATCTGGATGGCCGTCGTGCCGATCTGGCCCAACATCGCCATGCACACGGCGACCACGCTGAGAACCGTGTTGCTCGGGCTACTTGCCTCGATCGTCGTCAGCCTACCGCTCGCCATGCTGATCGCGAGTTCACGAACGATCTCAGCCGCGATTTACCCGCTGCTCGTTCTCACGCAATCCGTGCCGAAGGTCGCGCTCGCGCCGATCCTGCTGGTCGCGCTCGGCGCGAACGAGTTCTCGCGAGTGATCATCACGTTCCTCGTCGCGTTCTTTCCGCTCGTGGTGAGCTCGGTGGCCGGCTTACTGGCTACGCCGCCCGAACTGATCGAGCTTGGGCGCTCATGTCGGGCGGGTCGCATCAAAGAGTTGCTTCGCATCCGACTCCCTTACGCGCTGCCGTTTGTGTTCGGCGGATTGCGAGTCGCAGCCGCGCTGTGCGTGGTGGGAGCGGTGGTCGCCGAATTCGTCGGTGCGGATACGGGCCTTGGCTACCTGATCCAGACCTCGATGGCTTTCTTCCGGACACCGGTGGCGTTCGGCGCCGTGGTGATCCTCGCCATCATGGGCATCGCGCTGTTCCAGCTGGTCGAAGTTACCGAACGCCTGCTCGTGCCGTGGTCCAGCAATCTGGAAAACAACTCCAACGAAGAAAACTAGGTCAGGTCGAATGGCAAAGAACTATCCGGGATACGTGCTGATCCGCGAAGCCCTCATCTCCGACGCCGGCTCCCGTCGCGGCGTCAAGGGCGACATTCTGATCAAAAACGGGGTTATCAAAGAGATCGGCGCAAATCTTGCGGCTCCCGAAGGCGCGAACATCGTCGATGCGTCCGGTTTGCTGGTTCATGCGGGCCTCATCAACGCCCACACCCATGGCCACGGCGGGCTTGCCCGCGGGCAAGGCGACAAGTGGACGCTGGAGCTCCTTCTGGCAGCCGGCCCCTGGATCACCGGCGGCCGATCGCTCCAGGACAAGAAGCTGACCACGCAGATCGGGGCCGCGGAGATGGTCCTGAAAGGCTGCACCGCGGCTTACGACCTTTATTACGAATTCCCCGCGCCGAGCATCGACGGCATGGACGCCGTGGCCGAAGCCTACGCGGAGATCGGGATGCGCGCCGTGCTGGCGCCGATGGTGGCGGACCATAGTTTCTACGAAGCCATCCCGGGCCTTCGCGACGCCCTGCCGGACGATCTCAGGCAGAAGGTCGAAACGCTGAGGCTTGGGCCAGGCGATCGGACGATCGCCGCCATCGGATCGATCCTCGATCGCTGGACATGGTCCTCGCAGGACATTCGGCCCGCGGTTGCCCCCACGATTCCTATTCACTGCAGCGACAGCTTCATGTGCGGCTGCTCGCGACTGGCGCGGGACCATGGCGTCGCCATGCACAGTCACGTCGGTGAAAGCAAAGTGCAGGCCGTGGTCGGCATGGAGCGTTACGGCAAGTCGCTGATCTCGCATCTCGACGGGTTGGGCCTGATCGACGAGAATTTTACGGCGGCCCATGCGGTGTGGCTGGACGACGATGATTTCCGCTTGATGGCGGATCGCGGCGCATCGCTGGCGCACAATGCCGGTAGCAACATGCGGCTTGGCAACGGTCACTTTCGACTGCGCCGCGCGCTCGACCTCGGCGTCAACGTCGGTATCGGTACCGACGGGGCGAATTGCTCCGACAACCAGAATATGTACGAGGCCATGCGTTACGCGTCGATGGTCTCGAAGGTGCAGGGCCCCGATCCGCGCGGCTGGGCGGCGGTCGAGGAGATCTACCATGCCGCGACGGTCGGTTCAGCGCAGGCGCTCGGGCTTTCCAACGCCGGCTTGCTGGCCCCGGGCTACAAGGCCGACATCGTCTTTGTGGATCTCGGAGCCATCAACTGGATTCCGCACAACTGGACCGTCAATCAGCTCGTCCATGTCGAGGATGCGACGTCGGTGCGCCACGTGATGATCGGTGGGACCTTTGTAGTTCGTGACAGGCGTCTGCTAACCATGGATATGGCAAAGCTGGCGCGAGAAGCCGAGGCCGCGCGCGATCGTCTCGAAAATCTCAACGCCGGGTGGCGCGATCTCTTCGTCCGCCTTGAGCCAGTCGTTTCCTCATTCTGCCCTGGCCTAGCGGCGCGTCCCTACCAAATCAATCGCTATCTCTGCGACGAGATTCTCGTCTGACTCGTACGAGCTCGTCCCCAATTCTCGGTACCAGAGACTTCACCGATGGCGCCACTGACCACACGCGAACAGCTCCTGCCCTTCGGCGCGGAGCACATCCTACTTGCTGTTGACACCGCGCCATATCCCCGAAGGTCTCAGCCTTTGTCGAAAAAGGAAAGCCAGCTGACCAACGGCACCTTTGCCGACTATTTCCTGCCCGTAGCCGCCGATCTTCCTGACATCGTCGTGGAACATGTCGAAACGCCCTGGCCGCATACGAGCTTGGGCGCGAAGGGAGCCGGTGAGGTAGTCACCACCGGCGCCGTCGGCGCGATCATGAATGCGGTGAATGACGCGGTTCGCCTGCTCGGCGCCTGCATCAACGAAGGGCCGATGACACCACTGCGAATCTTGAAGGCGTTGAGACGACTATGAAGCAAGGAAATTGGTTATGAAAGTAAGCAAGAACTGGCCCGAGGGCGATCGCATTCATGTATCGAATGTGAATGTGCCGGCAAGCCTTCTCGACGAGCGCGCGCCCGCGTCCGCCGATGCTGAGGGATTGAAAAAAGTGGACTTCGTGGTCGACGGAGGAAAGCTTGCAGAAATCCTGCCGGCCGGAACGCCGGCGGTCGCACCGGTCTTTGACGCAGACGGCGGACAGGCGTGGCCACCGTTTGCCGATCTCCACACCCATCTGGACAAAGGTCAGATATGGCCGCGCGCAAGCAATCATGACGGTACGATCGAAACCGCTCGCGCCAAGTCCCGTGCCGATACGGCCGCGAATTGGAGCGCCAAAGATGTGGAAGCGCGCTTCGAATTTGCGCTGAAGGCGGCTTATGCCTATGGCACCTCGGCGATCCGGACGCACATAGACTGCTTCATCCCCGGCCAGGCGGAGGTCAGCTTCGGCGTGTTCCGTCGTCTCCGCGACCGCTGGTCGGGGCGGATCGCCCTGCAGGCAACGTCTCTTGTCAGCCCCGAGCTCTACGACGACGCCGAGAACGCCGCGCTGGTCGACATCATCGCGGAATCCGGGGGACGGCTGGGAGGACTCACGTTCCGTCTCACTGAAGAAGAGGATCCCACCATTCTGGCAGGCAGGCTCGACAGGCTGTTCGCGCTGGCGCAGTCGCGCGGCCTCGATGTCGATCTGCATGTCGACGAGACCGGCATGGCATCGTCAACCACGTTGGCGCAAATCGCCGAAGCGGTGCTGCGCAGCGGATTCCGCGGGCAGGTCGTCTGCGGACATTGCTGCAGCCTTTCGGTTCAGGAGGAAGCCGTTGCCGCGCGGACGATCGGGCTAGTGCGCGAAGCCGGACTCAACATCGTCAGCCTTCCGCTCGTGAACCAGTATTTGCAGGGTCGGTTGCCCGGCGCCACGCCGCGTTGGCGCGGCATCCCGCTGCTGCGGGAACTCCGGGCGGCCGGAGTCAACACCGTATTGGCAAGCGACAATTGCCGCGACACGTACCATCCATTCGGAGACCTCGATGCGCTTGAGGTGTTTGGTGGCGGGGTCCGCATCGGCCATCTCGACGCGGAAATGAGCGCGTGGTCAGCAGCAGTCACGAAGACGCCCGCATCGATCATCGGCGGCCGCGAGGTTGGGGTCTTGCGACCCGGGGCAAATGCCGACTTCCAGCTTTTTGCCGGTCGCGGCTTCAGCGAGTTGCTGGCACGCCGACAGTCCGATCGTATCGTCGTTCGGAACGGGAGGCCCATTGACACAACGCTGCCCGACTACCGCACGCTCGATCATCTGATGACGGATACACAGAGCCGTGGACGCATTCAGCCATGAACGCGGCTGTACCAGTCCGTCGTCCAGCAGGAGCGTCGTCCAAACCATAGCTTGTCATTGAACGGGAGGTTGTGTGTACCCAAAACCTACCCGAGTTGATGACGTGATGGAATCGCCTAAGCTGTCGGAATGATCGGACTACTTTGTCTCGCTCTGGCCGTCCTGGCCTCGTCATTCAAGTCGAAGGTACGGCTTCAAGCCGAGAGCGCGGCGCTTCGACATCAGTTGAATGTCTTGAGGCGCAGGCTGCATGGTCGCGTCCGGCTTACGAACAATGATCGCTGGTTCTTGATCCGGCTGTATCACTGGTTTCCATCAATCCTGCAGGTTCTCACAATCATCCGGCCCGAGACGCTCGTGCGTTGGCATAGGGCCGGCTTTCGGTGCTACTGGCGTTGGAAGTCGCGCCCACCGGGAGGGCGAGCGCAGATCGACACGGAGCTGCGCGCGTTGATCTGGCGGATGAGCATGGAGAATCCGCTTTGGGGCGCGCCACGCATTCACGGCGAACTGCTCAAGCTCGGGTTTGAGGTCGCGCAGTCGAGCGTCGCCAAGTACATGGTCAAACAGCGGGGCCGCCCAGCCAGGGATGGCGGACCTTCTTGCATAACCACGCGCCAGACATTGCCGCCAGGGACTTGTTCATTGTTGTAACTATCGGTTTCGACCTGCTCTATGTCTTAGTCATCGTCCGGCTGGACCGCCGAGACCTCATCTGGATCAAACGTCACAGCAAATCCCACGGCCGAATGGGTTGCACGTTCACGGAGGCATTTCCCTGGGATGAGGCTCCGCGCCACCTCATCCGCGATCGCGACCGGATCTATGGCAGCGTCGTCACGCGCCGATTGCGCGCCATGCATCCGGGACAAGCCTACCGCACCAGCCTCGCCTTGGCAGAATGGTTTTGCCGAACGGCTGATCGGATCGATCCGGCGTGAATGTGTGGACCACATCATTGTCTTGCGTGAGATGCATTTGCGCCGGGTCCTGCGGGCCATTTTGCCCTTTCTCGCAGTCAGTTCGACAATCGTACTTGGCGTGGTTCAGCCGCCGCCACCACCGCCAATGCCGCCTGGTCGAGTCTTCGTTGCCCGCGAGCAATAGGACGCACCCCAAAGGCCTCAGATCGAAAGCTGCGCGACTTGCGGCTCTGCCCTATCTCGGACCCCGCAAGCGTTTTCGAGTCCGTTGATGAACGGCCGCTTTGCGCCAAAAGCGGCTGCTCAGAAATCACTACCGGGATAAGGCGTCTGCCAGGCCAACTAACCACTCTCGATCAAAAAGCGGCGGGCAGCCTCTCGGCAGCATTCGCCTCACGAAAGGCCACTCTAGGATTCAGCTGCTTGAGGCCAACCGAAGCCTTTTCCTAATCGCGGCGTTTCCCCGCCCTATGCTGCCTTGGCAGCATCGTAAGTCTTGCGATACATCGCCGCCATGTGCTGCTCAACGGTCACCGTTGGATATTTTGGACTCTCGCCCGGCTGTAGACAGCCTGGGAGACACTCCATCACATAATCGGCGTTACCGGAGTAGAAGAAAGGAATCGAGTAGCGCCGCTTGCCTGAGACGTTGACAACGCGGTGCACCGTTGAGCGGTAGAGATCATTGGTCCAGCGGGCGATGGCATCGCCGATATTGAAGACGAATGTTCCGGGAAGCGGCGTAGCGTTGATCCAGCTGTCGCCCGCATCGCGCACCTGGAGGCCACCATTTTCATCCTGCAGCAGCAAAGTCAGTGTGCCGAAATCGGTGTGGGCACCGGCACCGGCCTGCCCTTTCAGGGCATCGGCCGGGTGCGGCGGGTAGTGCAAAAGCCGCATGGTGGAAAGCGGATCGCGATTGAAGGTGTCGAAATAATCTTCCGGAAGACGGAGCGAGAGCGCCAGTCCGATCATGATCCGCTCGGACAGGTCGCGCATGGCGGCATGATAGGCGCGCATGGTCGCCTTGAAGGCTGGCATGTCCTGCGGCCACTGGTTGGGACCGTGGTTGAACTTGCCGGCGACCACGGCCGGATGGTCCTCGGGCAATTCGAGGCCCATATAGAAATTCTCCTTGAGGTCCGGCGGCGCGTTGAGATCGAGCGCCTGTGAACTGAGAGGTTCCCAGCCGCGGTTGCACTTCGACTGCGACTTGGCGACCTGCTGCTTGGCCTCTACCGGCAAATCGAAGAAATTCCGCGTCTCGGCCATCGCGGCGTCAATCAGCCCCTGTGGAACGCCGTGATTGGCAATGTAAAAGAAGCCATTGGCGACGCAGGCGCCGCGGATCGCCTCGCCCACCGCTTCGCGGCGCTCGTGCTTCGACGAGGACAGGCCACTGACGTCGATGATCGGCAGCCCGTTGGGTGAAACATTGTTGGCAACGAGGGGCTCTGACATCGAGGGACCTCTTCCATTGGGTGCCGCCGCGCGGCAATCATGATGGCAACAGCTTACGGCAGGCGGCGTGCGCCAAAAAGCATTGATTATCGATCAGGCCGCTGCTTTTTGGGCATCGCGGCGACGACCGGCACGATGTCCTGTCGCTGCCGCAACTCGGTCGCGAGAATCTGCAAAAACAGATCGACCGGCGGCGGCAGCGCCCTCTGGCCGCGGGTGAAGGCGGCAACCGTGCTGATGATCGGTCCTCCTGCGTCGAGGGGCACATGGACCATGCGGCCGGAGGCGAGCGACTCGTCGAGACCGAACTTCGTCTGCAGGCCAATGCCGAGTCCCATCTCGACTAAGGCCCGAATCGCCTCGATCGAGTTGCTGCTCACGGAAGCCACAGGCGTCACGTTGAGGCGCAAGAAGGCTGGCGCCAGCAGTTGGTTCAGGGAGATCATCCCTTCAGGCAAGATCAGCGGATGCGCGAGACAGGCCGACAGACTGACCACCGGCCGTCCCGCCAGGGCATGATCCGATTTCATGATCGCGCCGACGGCGAATTCCACCGCAAGCACGCGCTGCAGTCCCGGCGGCGGCAACAGGTCGAAACCAACGCCGAGGTCGGCGTCGCCCGACATCACCGCCTCGGCGATCGCGAGCGACTCGGTCCGCCGCAGTGACACCGTGATGCGCGGCGCACGCATTTTTAGCGCGGCGATCACAGCGGGCATCACCGAGGTGCATATGCCTTCGGCCGCCACCACCGCCACGTGGCCTGCATGCACGCCGACCAGTTGGTCGATCTCGGCGGCGAAACGCTCGGCATCCTGCAGTACGAGAATGCTGTGACGGGCGAAAGCCTCGCCCGCAGCCGTTAGCCGCACACCGCCCGGAAGCCGCTCGAACAGCGGCAAGCCGACATCCTGTTCTAGCTTGAGAATCTGCCGATTGACCGCCGAGGATGCCATGTTGAGCTGGCGCGCGGCCTCGCGGATCGAGCCATGGCGGCGCACCGCATCGAAATAGACAACCGCGTTGGAATGCAGCCGCGATGGCTTCAGGGCGCGGCCGGCAGACGGCGTAGTCGACGCGGTCGGACGCGTCGGCCGCTTCATGTCAACGAAGCGCCTCCGCGCAACCGCTCGATCTCTTCCAGCACGCGGTGCGCGACCATCGGCGCGTCGAGGCGCACCGGCAGGGTGGTGGATATGCCCAAGCCCTTTAGCGCGTCCTTCACAGCGGTCCAGATTGAGGTAGCCAGCAGCAACGGCGGCTCGCCGATGCCTTTGGACCGGAAGATGGTCGCGACCGACGCCGGATTACCTTCCAGCAAGCGCGTCGTCATCTGCGGTACGTCGCGGCTGCCGGGGATTTTGTAGGTCGAGGGACCCTCGCTGCGCAGCCGGCCCCGGCCGTCCCAATGCAGGTTCTCGCAGACGAACCAGCCCAGACCCTGCACATAGGCGCCCTCGATCTGGCCGACATCGATCGCCGGGTTGAGCGAATTGCCGCAGTCCTGCACGAGGTCGGCGCGCAGCACTCGGATTTCGCCGGTGAGCGTGTCGACCGCGACCTCCGAAACCGCCGCTCCATATGAAAAATAGTAATATGGATGGCCCTTCATGCGCTCGCCATCCCAGTGCAGGTCCGGCACTTTATAGAAGCCGGACTCGGAGAGCTGGACCCTCTGCATGTAGGCCATCTTGGCCAATTCGCCGAACCGAAGGCTGCGGTTGTCGGGTGCTGCCGGGCCAACGCACCCATTTGCGAAACGGAGGTCCTCGGGCGTCACATCGAAATGGGCAGCCGCCACCGCGGCCATCCGGGCGCGGATCGCGGAAGCGGCGTTGAAAGCCGCCCAGCCATTGAGGTCCGAACCGGTGGAAGCTGCGGTCGCGGACGTGTTCGGCACCTCGGCGGTGCTGGTGGTTGAAAGGCGGATCGCATCGAGATCGACACCGAACACCGTGGCGACGACCTGCGCCACCTTGGTGAACAGACCCTGCCCCATCTCGGTGCCGCCATGGGAAAGCCGCACCGAACCATCGGCATAGACCTGCACCAGCGCGCCGGCCTGGTTGAGATGCAACGCGCCAAAGGACACGCCGAATTTCAATGGAAACAGACCGAGCCCGCGGCGGATCATCGGATGCGCGGCATTGAAGGCTGCGATCTCGGCGCGACGGGTGTCCCAGTCCGAAAGCCGCATCGCCTCGTCCACCACGCGCGCGATCACGTTGTCACGGATCGGTTGTTCGTAAGGGGTCTCCTCACGGCCGGCGCCGCCATAGAAGTTGACCGCGCGCACCTGTTCCGGCGTACGGCCCAGCACGTGGGCAATGCGCTCGATCACCTCCTCCATCACCACCACGCCCTGCGGCCCGCCGAAGCCACGGAAAGCGGTGTTGGAAACCGTGTTTGTCTTGCAAGCGAGCCCAACCGCGCGCACAGCTGGCAGATAATAGCAATTGTCGATGTGGGTGAGCGCGCGCGATACCACGCCCGCGGTCATGTCAAGAGAATAACCGGCATCCGCGGCCAGCGTAGCGTCGAGCACCAGGATCCGGCCCTCGTCGTCAAAGCCGGCGGTGTAATCATAGAGGAAACCGTGGCGTTTACCCGTAACGACCATGTCAGTCATGCGCGGCAGCCGCAGCTTCACCGGCCGGTTGGTCAGGCGGCACGCCACCGCGGCGACGCCGGCTACCCAACTCGCATTGGATTCCTTGCCGCCGAAGCCACCGCCCATGCGCCGGACCAGCACAGTGACCTCGGCCTGGCTGACCCCAAGAAGTCGGGCGCAAATGTGCTGGACCTCCGACGGATGCTGGGTCGAACTGTGCAGCGAAATTGCGCCGCCCTCATCGATCCAGGCAAAGGCTACTTGTCCTTCCAGATAGAAGTGTTCCTGGCCACCGACCGCAAAGCGGCCGCTGAGGCGGTGGGACGCGCCGGCCATGGCGGCGTCGACATCGCCGCGCTCCAGCCGCATCGGCGCCCGCACATAGGATTGCTGCGCGATCGCCTCGGAGATCGTCAGCACCGGCGGCAGCGGTGCGATGTCGAGCCTGACCGCCGCCGCGGCCTTGCGCGCCTGATCGAGCGTGTCAGCGATCACGGCTGCTACCGGCTGACCGCAGAACTCGACGACATCTTCGGCGAACAGCACCTCGCCCTGCCCGATCGGCGCGATGTCGTTCCGGCCTGGAATGTCGGCGGACGTGATCACAGCATGCACACCCGGCATGGCCCTGGCGAGACTTGCATCGACGCCGCGCAACTGCCCGTGGGCAACGGGACTCGTCACCAGCGCCGCATACAGCAACCCGCGGGGTTCGGGAATGTCGTCCACATAGACGGCGCGGCCGGTCACATGTTCGCGCGCGCTGTCATGAAACAGCGAGCGGTGTACCTTGGCGTCGGGGGCCAGCGCCTGCGTCGTCATAGCCGGTCGAGCTCCAGCTCGAGATCGGGTCGTGTCAGCTTCAGCGCCATCCTCGTCAAAAGGTTCGCGGCCGCGCTGCGACGATAAGCCGCCGGCGCGCGGACATCATCGATCGGCGCGAAGCTCGCCGCCAGCGCCGCTCTCGCCGGAACCAGCGTTTCCGGCAATAGCCGCGTACCCCGGAGCGCGGCTTCGACGGCAGGGGCGCGCATCACGCGATCCGCCATGCCACCGAAAGCGATGCTGCAATCCTGCGCCACGCCCTCGACCATCATCACGCGCAGCGCGGCGGTAAGCGTCGAGATATCCTGGTCGCGACGGCGTGACAGTTTCTCTGCCACGAACAGCTCGCCGGGCCGGCGCGGCGGGATCGTGATCGCACGAATGACTTCTCCCGATGCGAGTGCCGTCCGGCGATAGCCGACGACAAAATCCTCCACCGGCAGCGTCCGCTCGCCGCCGGCCGAGGCAAGCCGTACCTGCGCGCGAAGAGCCATCAGCACCGGCGCCATATCGCCGATCGGCGATGCGGTGGCAAGATTGCCGCCGATGGTGCCGCTGCCGCGAATTTGCGCCGAGCCGAACCTCGCCAAATATTCGCTGAGCTCCGGCCAGACCGCGATCAGAACGGGCAATGCGTCCAGATAGGTCGTCGCGGCGCCGATCGTCAGCCCCTTGGAGGTCGATCCGAGCTCGTTCAATTCGGCAACGCCGCTCACAGCGATGAGTTCGGCCGGCGGATTGCGGTCGCGCCCCGCGAGCAGACCAAGATCGGTGGCACCCGCCACCAGGATTGCTTCGGGATGGCGCACGCGCAGGGCAAACAACTGGCTCAATGATTTCGGCGCATGAAAGCCCCGCCCCGGGGCCACGAAGGACCGCTCGCCGGCCGTCGTCGCTGCGATGGCACCGAGCCGCTGCCCCAAATCGTCCGGCGCAGCACCGGCCTCGTCGGCATGTCGGCGATACTGGGTGGCACCGCTTTGAAACGCCGCAACGATCGGCCGGTAACCGGTGCAGCGGCATAGATTGCCTGCAATGGCGTCGTGGATCTCGTGCGGTGTCGGCGCACGGTTCGCGCGCAGCAGTGCTTCACCCGCCATAATAAAGCCCGGCGTGCAAAAGCCGCACTGGGTTCCACCACCCTCGGCCATGGCCTTCTGCAGAAAGTGCCCCGGCGTCCCCGGCGCACCGATGCCCTCGATGGTACGGACACCTAAACCGTCGACCTGACCAAGCATCAGGATGCAGGAGGTCACCGCCCGGCGGTCGATACTGCCGGCGGCGGTGAGGCGCTCGAGGATGACCGTGCAGGCACCGCAGTCGCCCTCGGCGCAGCCTTCCTTAGTTCCACGCAGCTGCGGATTGCTGCGCAGCCAGTCGAGAAGCGTCGTCGCCGGGTCGACGCCATCCGCCGTGATCGCTTTATCGTTGAGCAGGAAAGTGATGCAGTCGCTCATCGTGACTCGCTCAGGCCTTCAGCCGGGTGAGGTCATAGCTCGGCACCAGCGCGAAGGGACGCAAACAGCCATCCATCCAGCGCAGCGCGTCGCGGATCGCCGGCTTGATATCCTCGACACGCGTGATCAAACGATGATTGATCCGCATGGCAGTCAGCACAGCGAGCGTCACCTCGCCGCCCTCGGCGAAGAATTCCTGGTCGCCGGTGTCGCCGCGGTACTCGGTGACGATCAGGGTTGGCAAACCAAAACTTATATGGCCGCGCAGCAGGTGATAGGCACTGGCGAACAGCCCGAAATTCTCGATCAGCGCGGCGGGCCGCCGGCCCGCCAGCCAGGCGCCCGCGCAGAGCCCGATGCCCGTTCCCTCGTGAGCTACGCCTACATAGTCGATCGCATCGTCTGCTATCAAAAGCTCCTGCGCCGCGGTAAAGCCGCTACAGGGCAGGCCGACAGCGAAGTCGATACCGTTCTCCTTCAGCCCTTCGTGAAGCAGGCGGGCAAAGCCCGCGCCGCCGGTCGCCGCGCCCTGCGGATCGGCCGCGGGTTTGGCGCCATGCTCCTTGGCCGATGGCTTGAGGATACGCCGGCCCTCGCTGCGTTCGATGTGCCGGACGAACCTGTACTTGTTCTCCTTGAGATCCATTGGCAAAGCACCGACGAATGCCTGCTCGGCGCTGACGCGCACCACGATCAACTGTGGCCCGTGCGGCGGCTTGCGAATCGCACTGGCGAAAGCGGGCACGTCAGACACTGTTACGACATCAATCATGCCGAAGGCGCGCGCGACGTCAGCGATATCGACCCCTTGGGAACTCAGCGAGCCCGCCACGGGCAGCTTGCCGGTCGAAATATAGCCGCCATTGTCGAAGACGATCACGCGCAGTTTCGCCGTCTTGCACGTCGCAAGCAGCCCAAGCAACGAGGCATCGAAGAAGATGCCGCCGTCACCGTCGAGCGCGACCACCTCCCGATCCGGCAACGCCAGCGCGAGACCAAGGGCATAGGCCGTCACCATGCCCATGCCGACAGCATAGAGATTGCCCTCAGATGGGCGGGCGGCGAACCACTCGGTCGCGGTGTTGGCGAGATTGGTGACGACCAACGCATCGCCGCCGAGCTGGGCGGCAAGTTCGACCAGGTAGTCGTATCTACGATTGAGCTCGGTCATGATGGGCAATCAGACGCTGTATGTAAGGATAGAGTTTTTGCATACACAACTTGCTTTCGCTTGGCGACCGAGCGCTTGCGCAAGAATGGGGCATATTGCGCCCAATCCGCGATCATTTGCAAATCGCTTGCACAAGCGTTCTAATCTCAAGCTGCACGGCTCGGCGCAGCAGGACTAGCCAAATACCCAGGATGGTCCTATCCTGCATACCAAAATGGCGATATGGCATGCCAAAGGTTTCCGCCAATGGATATCGACGTTAAATACCTTTGCGAGGCACCGGGACGCAAAGAGCCGCGCAGGGACGTTAAAATCCGGATGGCTGGCGATCTTATCGGAGCCCTGGTCCCGAGCGAACATGGCAATAACCTGCTGGCCATGCCCGCCCTCGTTGACGCGCACGATCACGTTCGCGGTCTGCACCATATCGGCTTCGGTGCGAAGGACCAGAATTTCGAATTGTGGCGCGCCGCACTGTATGCCCAGCCGCCGATCGATCCCTACCTGAACGCGGCACTCGCCTTCGGACGGCTGGCGCAATCGGGCGTCGGCTCGGTCATGCATGTCTATTCCTCAATTCGTGTCGATCGCCTGCTGGACGACGCCGAAGCGATCGCGCGTGCTGCCCGCGATGTCGGCATCCGGCTTGGCTTCGTCGTGCCTCTGCGCGATATGCAAACGCTCGGCTATGGATCCGACGAAGAGCTATTGGCACTGCATGATCCCCAGGACCGGAAATTCGTGAAGGAGACCTGGTTATATCCCTTCCCTTCGCCGCAGACTTATATGGACCTCGTGCGGGAGGTTGCCCATCGCATCGAGGGTCCGCTGGTTACGGTGCAACTCGGCCCGAACAGTCCGCAAGCCTGCAGCGAGGCGCTGTTGGAGGCGATCGCGGAAGCCTCGTCGCGGGACAATCGCCGCATCACCACGCATCTGCTCGAGACCTCGATCCAGCGCAAATGGGCCGACGCAAAACACCCGCGCGGGTTTATCGAGCATCTCTGCGACATCGGCGTGATCTGTGAACGGTTCACCGGCGCCCATGGTGTCTGGTTGATACCCAATGAGGTCGCGCTGCTCGCGGAGCGACGCGCGCAAATCGCCGTCAATGCCAGTTCGAACTTCCGGCTGCGCTCTGGGGTGGCGCCGGTCGCGAGCTATATCCGGGCCGGCATGCCGTTCAGTTTCGGCGTCGACTCCTTTGGCTTCGACGATGACGATGACGCATTGCGCGAAATGCGGATGACCAACTGGATGTTTTCTCCCCACGACACCGATGCGCCGCTCACCACGAAGATGCTGTTCGAAGGTTGGCACAGGAACGGCTTTCTCGCCGTCAACGGCCGTTCCGACTACGGCGAGGTCGCACCGGGAGCGCCGGCCGACTTGCTGGTGCTCGATTTCGCCAAGCTGAGCTACGATCTGATCGAGGACGTGATCGATCCGCTCGAAGTGGTACTGACCCGCGCCAGCGCACGGCACGTGAAGTCGCTGTATGTCGCCGGCCGGGAAATCGTCCACGATGGCAAGGTGACGGGCATCGATCTTCCAGCGGTGGAGCGCGAAGTCATCGCCCAGGCTCGTGCGAATGCCGCGCGGGTCAAGTCGCTCAAGCCGGTGATGGAACGGTCACAGGCGACTTTGGCAAGATTCTACGCCGCGGGCGGACACATGGCGGGACCCCGATGAGACGGGCCGCGGCCCCGCCATGCATTCCCGGCGCGAAGCTGGCATACGGATTGCTACCAGATGCACGCAATAACCCCCAACTCTGATTCTCGCAGGAGGTCTGTCATGTCAAAACTGTCGTTCCAGGCGAAAGTGCTGTTCACCACCCTGCCGATGCTGCTGGCCGCCTGCAGCAGTTTCGCCGAAACCATCAAAATCGGCGCGGTCGTTCCGATGACCGGACCAGTTGCCGAGGACGGCGCCGCTGTGCTCAAGGGCGCCAAGCTCGCGGTGAAGCTGTTCAATGATGCCGGCGGACTTGGCGGTGACAAGATCGATCTGCTCGTCGAGGACGGCGCCTGCATTCCCGCCCAGTCCGTCGCCGGCGCCGAGAAGCTTATCTCCGCCAACAAGGTGATCGCTCTGGCCGGGGCTTTCTGCAGTTCGTCCACTGGAGCCACGATGGACGTGGCGCTGCGTTACAAGGTACCGATGGTGGCCGGCATCTCAACGGCACCGAACCTGACCGAGCGCGGCAACCGCTATCTGTTCCGCATTCAGGCGACCTCGCAGATGCTGGCGGATGCTTTTGCGCCGAAGATGATGGAGATCGCTGGCGGCAAGAAGGTTGCCTTCCTCGTGGTAAATGACGATTGGGGCCGCTCGATCGCGCAGTACTACAAGGCGTCGCTGGAACGCGGCGGCGCCCAGGCGGTTTCCACCCAGATCTTCGACACCAATGAGACGGACCTGTTCTCCTACATCACCAACGTCAAGCGCGCCGAGCCTGATGCCATCATGATGGCGGCCAACACGCAGAACGCCGTCACATTGACCGAACAACTGCGTCAGATGAACGTCAAGTCGAAGCTATTCGCGGAAGGCTCTTTTACCGCAAAGTCCTACTACGATGCGGTTGGCAAGAAGGGTGACGGTATCGACGGCCTGATGGCTTATGTGCCGAGCTTCGATAATCCGGTGAACAAGACCTTCGTCGACATGTACAAGGAAGCCTACGGCGAATTGCCCAACAACAATGCCTCTGCCGGCTTCGAAGAACTCACGATCATTACCAACGCGATCAAGACAGCAGGTAAAGCCGAGCCTGAAGCGATTCGCGATGCGATCGCCAGCGGCACGACCCCCGGGCCGTCGGGCGAGATCAAGTTCAACGAAAAGGGCCAAGGCTACGGCTTTACCGTGTTCTTGACGCGAAACGAGAACTCCAAGCCTGTCGTCGAGGCGACCGAGCTGATCGCCAAGCCAAACTGACAGCGGGTATCGACGACGGACCATGGATTTCATTCCGCAATATGTCTTCAACGGGCTCGTCGTCGGATGCAGCTACGCCTTGATCGCGGTCGGCCTGACCGCGATCTTCGGCCTGATGGAAATCGCCAACTTCGCCCACGGGCAGTTCTACATGCTCGGGGCTTACTTCTCCTATTGGCTGACCCGCATCGTCGGGCTGGATTTCTGGACTGGCCTCGCTGCCAGCATCGTCGGCGTGATGCTGCTGGGCGTCATCCTGGAACGCACCTTGTTCCGCCTCCTGCGCGGCGCCTCGCTTTCCAGCAGCGTGCTGGCGACCATCGCGCTCTCCATCTTCCTGGAAAACCTCGCGTTGAACGTCTGGGGGCCGCGGCCTCAGAAAATCCTCAGTCCTTTCGAGACCGGCAGTATCGAATTCCTCGGTATCTTCACCACGCCGGAGCGGCTGCTGATGCTGTTCGTGACCGTCCTGATCGTGATCCTGCTGCATCTCGGTCTGCGCCATACGCAGACCGGCAAGGCCATTCGCGCCACCTTCCAGCAACGTGAAGCCGCCGCGTTGGTCGGCATCGACATCGACCGGCTATATACGCTTACCTTCGCGATCGGCGCCGGGCTGGCCGCGCTCGCGGGCGTGCTGCTCGGCACCATCTTCGTAGTACAGCCTTCGATGGGCGGCATCGCCACCCTCAAGGCCTTCGTCGTCGTCACGCTGGGCGGGATCTCCAGCTTTGCCGGCGGTATCGCCGGTGGACTGGTACTCGGCCTCGCCGAAAGCTTCGGCGCCATCATTGCCCCGGCCTACAAGGACGCCGTTGGGTTCATTCTCGTCATGCTGGTGCTGCTCTATAAACCCGACGGCCTGTTCGGAAAAAAATGGTCATGAAGGGAACTGCGCGTCTGTCGGTTGCTATTCCGCTCGGTCTCCTCGGACTGGTTCTGCTGGTCCTGCCGCGTCTGATCGGAACCGACTACTATCTGCATGTCGCGATCGTTTCGCTGGTTTTTGTCATCCTGGCGACCAGCCTCGACCTCCTGGTCGGCTATTCGGGCCTGCTCTCCCTTGGCCACACGGCCTTCTTCGCCTTCGGTGCCTACGCCGCAGCGTTGCTCTACCTTCATTTCGGCGTTCCGCTGTGGGGCACGATGTTTGCCTCCGGCGCATTCGCGGCGGTGATCGCCTGGCTGCTCGGGCTGCTGGTGCTGAATGTTCGCGGTCATCGCTTCGTCATCACGACGGTGATATTCGCCGAGATCGGCCGCCTGATCGCCTACAACTGGACGGATTTAACTAACGGACAGATCGGCTTGCCGGGAATCCGGCCGCCCGTGCTGGATATCCCCGGGTTGCTGCACATCGATTTTGGCGTACGATCCGCTTACTATTATCTTGCACTCGCCGTTGCGGCCGTGAGCGTTTCGATCATCTGGCGCGTGACGCATTCACCGGTTGGATGGCGCATGCTCGCCTTGCGTGAAAACGAGCGGCTCGCCGAAGCCAGCGGCGTCGACACCCGACAGATCGCTACCACGGCCTTCGTATCGAGCGCGTTCTTCGCAGGGCTCGCGGGCGCACTCTACGCCCACTATACCGGTTTCGTCAGTCCCGACCTTTTCTACTTCACCTACACTACCACGATGCTGATTATGGTGTTTCTGGGCGGAAAGGGAACAATCATCGGCCCGGTCATCGGCGCCGTTCTCTTCACGATTCTGCCCGAAGCGCTGCGCTCCGCCGCGAATTATCGTTTGATGATTTTCAGTCTGATCTTGCTGCTTCTGGTAGTATTCGCCCCCGAAGGACTGGTGGGGCTGTTCAACCGATTGCGGCATCGATTTACCGGCCGGAAGAAGACCGCCAATGCTTGACGTCATGAATGTCGGCGTCTCGTTCGGCGGCGTCCACGCACTGCAAGCGGTGAGCTTCACGGCGGCCGGGCACCACATCACGAGCGTGGTTGGCCCGAATGGCGCCGGCAAGACCACACTGTTCAACATCGTCAGCGGATTTCAGAAGCCCGGCACCGGCAGCGTGATCTTCGCCAACCAGCAGATGATCGGCTTGCGTCCGAGCCAGATCGCCTCCGCAGGATTGGTACGGACGTTCCAGAAGACCGAGGTGTTCAAGGGGCTGACCGTGGAGCGCGCCATCGAGATCGGAACGCTCTGCCGCCGCGACTTCGCGCTCTGGCGCACGCTCTGGCCGGGCGCGATCGGCAAGGCCCGGGTGATCGCGCGACAGGAGAGCCACGCCGTTCTCGCCGCCTGCGGGCTCGCGCAGGTCGCGGAAAAATCCTGTGGCGCCCTCTCCTATGGCGAACAGCGAATTCTCGAGATCGCTCTGGCGCTGGCGGCCCGGCCACGACTGCTGATGCTGGATGAACCGGCTTCCGGGCTTAACCCGACCGAAGCACTCCGGCTGGGCGAGCTGATCACCAAGATCCGCTCCGAAGGCGTCGGAATCATCCTGATCGAACACAACATGCAACTGGTGATGCGGATCTCGGACCGCATCATCGTGCTTCATCACGGCGAAAAGATCGCCGAAGGCGAGCCTGGCGCCATCGCCAGGGATCAACGGGTCATCGATGCTTATCTCGGCGGGAACGGCTTTGCTGCGGCTTGAGAAGGTGGAGAGCGGTTATGGTCGGGCGCGTGCGCTGCACGGCATCAGCCTCGCCGTGGGCGCTGGCGAGGCGATCGCGCTGATTGGCGCAAACGGCGCCGGAAAATCAACCATCCTGCGCGCGATCTCGGGGCTCAACACGGTCTTCGCCGGTTCTATCCAGTTCGAGGGAGCCGAAATCGGCAACATGGCGCCGCGCCAGATCGTTCGCATGGGGATTGCGCATTGTCCCGAGGAACGCAAGATCTGGCCCGACCTGACGGTGCTCGAACATCTCGAACTCGGCGCGACCGCACTCGGCCGGCCGCAAGCCCGCGACATCGAGGACATGTATGCGTTGTTTCCGATCCTGGGCGAGCGCCGGCAGCAGCGCGCCGGCACCTTGTCCGGCGGCCAGCAGCAGATGGTGGCGATCGCACGCGCCCTGATGTCGCGTCCCAAGCTTTTGATGCTGGACGAACCTTCCCTCGGGCTCGCACCGAAAGTCACCGAGGAAGTGCTGGCAACCATCCGCCGGGTCCATTCCGCGGGGACGGCGATCCTTCTGGTCGAGCAGAATGCGAGCCTGGCACTGGCGGCCGCCTCGCGCGCCTACGTCATTGAAAACGGCGTTGTCTCGCGGGAGGGCCCGACGACCGGTCTCCGCGACGATCCCGCGATCCGCAGCGCTTACCTTGGATTCTAAGTCATGCGCAGGTTGATCGAGAACATCGACACGCTCTACACCTGCGACCGGCACGATCGCATGCTGAAGTCGGCCTGGATCGTCGCCGAAGGCAGCACGATCGCCGCGCTCGGGGACGGGCCGCCGCCGGCGGGAGATTTCGATGACCGGATCGACCTCTCGGGATCGGTCGCCTTGCCGGGCCTCGTGAACACCCACCATCATTTCTTCCAGACTCTGACCCGGGCACTCCCGCGGGCGCAGCGCGGCCAGTTGCTGGACTGGCTGGCGGTTCTCTATCCCGTTTGGGGCCTGATGGAGCCCGACGACCTTGCCGCGGCCGCCTCGGCAAGCATCGGCGAATTGCTGCTGACAGGCGCCACGACCAGCGTCGATCATTTCTATCTCGTTCCGCGTTGCGATCCCGCCTTCATCGCCGCTGAGATCGACGCCGCTCGTAATGCGGGGATGCGGTTGCATCTCGTGCGCGGCAGCATGACGACCATCGAGGGCGATCTGGAAGAACGGCTGAGCGCGAAGGTCGGGCCCCGCGCCGGCGGCATCATCGATGATCCTGCGACCGTACTGGCATCGATGCGACAGACGGTAGAGGCCCATCATGATCCGCGCCACGGCTCGCGGCTGACGGTGGCTCTCGGTCCGACCACACCAACTTATTCCGATCTCGGGTTCATGCGCGACGTCGCCCGGATCAGCGCCGATCTCAATGTCGGGGTCCACATGCACGTTCATCCGCAGCCTCACGAGCGGCTGCTTTGCCAGGAGCGCTTCGGCAAAACACCGGTCGAGGTTCTGGATTCCGTGGGGCTGCTGAGCCCGCGAACCTGGTTTGCCCACAGCACGCGGCTGGACGATCAGGATATCGCGATCCTGGCCCGCAACGATGTCGGTATCGCTCATTGTCCGCGCATGATTATGCGGCTGGGAGCGCGCATCCCGGTCATCCATCGCATGCGCTCCAGCGGCATGCGGGTCACGGTCGGTGTCGACGGCGCCGCCAGCAATGACAGCGGCTCGATGCTTGGCGAGATGCGCCTGGCGTTGTTGTTGCATCGTCTCGCCGGCGGCGGCGGTGAGGTTTCCTCCAACGAATGGATGACACCCTACGATGTGCTGCTGATGGCGACACGCCATGCCGCCGCCTTGATCGGACGCGACGACATCGGTGCCATTGCGGCGGGACTTTGCGCCGACATCACGGCTTTCGACATGCGTGGCATCGGCTTCGCAGGGGCCCGCTCGGATCTGCTCTCCGGCCTGCTGCTGGCCGGCGACGACACCCGCGCCTCGCTGACGATGGTCGGCGGCAAGCCGCTGGTGCGCAATGGATGTCTGCTGCACCAGGACGAATACGCGTTGCGCGAGGCCGCCGATCGTGCCGCGAGCCGAGTCGTTGCGCGTGCGGCCAACATGACCGGCATCGACTATCTCGACTTCGGGCTTGAGCGAAATGCCTGAGCGAGTTCGACGCCAGATCAGGTCGGAAGGCGCATCGCCCGCATCGTCATGCGCGGCCTGTAATAGGATCGGGATGAAGGTTTATCGAACACGATGTCGAGGCGACGACGCGTCCCCCAAACAGCACGGTGCGATCGAGGGCGCCGCCCGCCACCAGATCGTCGACGGAATCGGCGCGTGCAATGAGAATATCAGCCCGCGCACCTTCCCGAATTCCCCAATCCTCGCCAAGGCCCATCATCTGCGCGGGTGTCGCACTGACCATCTCGAAAGTTTTCCGAAGATCGCCAAGACCGAGCTGGCCGGCGAGCAAGGTCCACCGGGCAATCTCCAGCAAATCGCCGGAGCCCGTGGGGACGAACGGATCCTGCACGTTGTCCGAGGCGGCTGCGACCGCAACACCGGCATCGAGGAGCTGCTTGACCCGCGTCAGCCCACGCGGCGGCAGACGATCCGCCTCGCGGCCTTGCAGGAAAAGATTGGCAGCCGGAAGCGTGACGATGCCGACCCCGGCATCGCGCAGATTGTCGATCGTGCGCAGCGCCGCATCCGGCGGCATGGCACTCAGCGCCGAACAATGGCCGGCAACCACGCGACCGGCCATGCCGTAGGCGCGTGTCATTTGCGCAAGTTCATCAAACAACAACTTCGTCTCGTCGAGGTGTTCGTCGATATGCATGTCGAGTGGAAGACCGCTCCGTTGCGCCATCTCGAACAGCAGCTTCAAGAATGCGATCGGCTGATCGGAAAAAGCAGGTACTCCTCCGATTGCATCGACGCCCAGGTCGATGGCCGACCGCAGCCAGACCTCGGTCTCCGGCAGCATCGACGTGGCGTCGGAGGTGACATGGGCAACGACCTGGATCCGCATGCGATCCGCGCAATGCTGGCGCAACGCGACCATGGCCTCAATGCCCCGAACGCCGGATTGCGGATCGATGTTGGTGTGACTGCGGATAGCGACCGTGCCGAAGGCGCTGCAGGCCTCGACCGTCCGCAGGGCGCGCGCCATCATCTGGTCCAGCGTAATCGTCGGCGCCAGCGCGCGATAGGCCGCGGATGCACCGGCAAGTGTGCCGGATGGATTGGATACCAGCGCGCGGGTCCGCGACTTGTCCAGATGCTGGTGGATATCGACCAGGCCCGGCAGCACCAATTGGCCATCGAGCGCACAAACCCGCGCGTCACCATCGGGCAGGTCAGGCGCAATCGCGGCGATGCGTCCAGTGCCGCCGATCCTGACGTCCAATGCCTCCGGCATCGTCGAGCCGGAGCGCGACCGCCACGCAGGATCAGATCACGACTCATCCGGAGTTTTCCCGCGTTCCGCGATCAGGAATTCTCGAGGAACAGCCCGGAATGCTCCGACCTGCGCACGAAGTGCAGAAAATCCGCGATGCCGTCGCTCAGCATGGCAACATGACTTCGCATCAAGGCCCCCGCTCCGGTCGGATCGTTGGCAAGGATCGCCATCAGCACCGCCTCGTGCTCCACCTGCGAGGACGCCATACGGCCGGGCTGGAACGTGATCGTGCGGCGATAGGGCGCCGTTTTCAGCGACAGGCGCCGCAATTCGTCCTGCAACACGCGATTATGGCTCGCGCCGGCGATGGCGTCGTGAAAATCGATATTGGCGTCGTAGAATGCGTCGGCTTCGTTGCGCAAGGCGGCTCGCCCGCAGGCTTCGTGTGCTTTCTGCAGCAGTTCCCGCTGATCCGGCGTGATGCGCCGTGCAGCCTGAACACAGGCGAGCGCTTCGAGCTCGGCGACCACGCTCAGGGCGTCGAGCAGATCCGCCACCGACATCTGGGCGACCTGCAACCCCTTGAGACCGCGCGCCACCGCAAGCCCGCTGGCCGACAAT
>JAQGKJ010000013.1 GCA_028290165.1 Bradyrhizobium sp.
GCCGATCAGACCCATGGCATCGACGATCTGCGTTCCGTCGTGCTGCACCAGCGCCGGCGCATTCCGGTCTATCTGAACCGGTCGACCGCCGATCACATCCTGCTGCGGTTCTCCTACTGTTTTGTAACGCCGCCGGGCAGCGAGTACCCGCCGATCCTGGAAAATCACCCCATCGAGGCAGGCGAAAGCCGGACCATCGAAGGGAAGGGCGGTGCGGTGACGCTTTCGGCCTTCATCATGCAGCACGGCAATATTCCGGCGCTCGGCTACCGGATCGGGGACACCGCCTACACGCCTGACGTCAGCGACATCCCACCCGAGAGCTGGCCGTGTTTGAGAGATCTCGATCTCTGGATCATCGACGGCCTGCGCTATGCGGCGCATCCCAGCCATTTCAGCGTCAACGACGCGCTGTCCTGGATCGACCGCTTCAAGCCGCGCCGGGCCATCATCACCAACATGCATTCCGATCTGGATTACGAGGTGCTGCGCCAGAGCCTGCCGCCGGGCGTCGTGCCCGCGCATGACGGGATGCGGCTGACGCTGGAGCAGGCGGTCTAAAGCGCGCGCCGATATCAACCTCGAAAGCCAGCCGGGGTTGTTGGCTCCGGCTGGCCCGTTATCGCAAGGCCTATCGGTCGTGGTCAGCGTCTACGAGCCGATCCCGATTGGTTCCCGGCGTGAACGAAACTCCACGGAGGACTTCGCCAAAGCGCGCCGGGCGAATGGCCGCGAAACTCTCTCCGGCGGGAAGGCTGGTCGCCGCCAGATTGTCGGTGATCGTCATCAGCTGGTTCGGATCAGCGCCCTGGTCGCCGTTTCCGCTGACGGTAGAGGTGATGGCCCAGATCGTCGCGGTGCCATCGCGATTGACGCGACCGACGATGTTACGCAGGCCATCGGCGGCGGGCGCCCAAGGCAGGCCGGTCTTGGGATTCTGCCCGGTGGGATAGTTTGCCACGGTATACGGCACGCCGAGGTTCAGCCCGGCCTGCAGCACGTAGGCCAGTTTCCACGCACCAAGGCCGGCGTCGAACACCCACTTCTGCAGTCCCGCCCCGGTCTGCGTGGCAGCCGCCGTATACTTACCCGATACCGGATCAAAGGTGTTGGTGCCATTGCCTTCGTCGGAGACATAGAGCGTCTTGGCGTCGGCAAACCAGACCCCGAATGGGAACGCCGCCGTCGGCAGTTTGGCCAATGTGGTCGGAAAGCCCTTCAGGATGCACATGTTGTAGGGAAAGACCCCCAAGGTCGGCAGGTTCGCGGCGTTGTAGAAGATCGGCGTGGTGGAAAGGCTCGCGCCGGCTCCCGGCAGACCAACGCCTTGCGGGCAAGCCAGCGGCGGCTGAGCAGCAAGTTCCCCGGTCTGAAATCAACCTCATCGTCGTCGGCAAGGGCGCATGTGGCGCTTGCGACGCCGGACAAGAAAATTGAGACGGCCAAGCCCGAGCGAAGAGCCCGCTGCCGAACGATTAAACGCGATTCCGCAACTTGTTTCATGGAAAGTACCTCCCTGAATGCGTCGCCTGCAGCAACATGCCGTGTGCGGCGATCGTTCGGAGAGTGGCCTGCGTTCTGTTACAGACGTAAGAACCGGATGCGACCGGATGTTGAAGAGTTCACGACCATTCGCCCCCCTGTCACTGCTGACACTCGCTCACCCGCTCGCCTTCCAATTTTGTTTGCACGTCGCTCATTAGCGAACCTGCCATCCAGCCCTTGCTGGAGATTGAGGCGGTGTAGTGAACCGGGCTATCGAAATTGAAGTCGCCCGAGACGTCCATATCGAGGTCACCCTTGCATTGCAGGCGCCACTTCAGCCTTCGCCCGGCCGTTTCATATTGGGTGCGTTCACAGGTCGAATTCACGGTGCCCATCGTCGGGCCGAACGTTTTGCCGATATCGCCTGCTTGTTCGGGCGTAAGGCAGCGCGCCTTGACCTGCGGTGGCATGGTCGCGCCGTTCATCAGGGTATTTGTGGTTACCTTCCACTGCCCCGGCTCAATTACACTATCTGCCGCGGCTGAGACCGTCAGCACCGGAAACGCACAGAACAACGTGATCCAAAATCCGCTCACCAGTCTCAATTTCACGCCACAGACCCCTTACGCTGATATCGCCTTTGCCGAATCCACCTGATCGCGCAGCATGAATTTTTGGATTTTTCCGGTCGACGTTTTCGGAATAGGTCCGAACACCACGGCCTTCGGCGTCTTGAAGCCCGACATCTGGGTACGGCAAAACGCGATGATCTCGGCTTCGGTCGCCCGCGCATTCTCCTTCAATTCGATGAAGGCGCAGGGCACCTCGCCCCATTTGCCGTCGGGTTTGGCCACCACGGCCGCGAATAGCACGGCCGGGTGCTTGTAGAGCACGTCCTCGACCTCGACGGATGAGATGTTTTCGCCGCCGGAGATGATGATGTCCTTGGAGCGGTCCTTGATGATGACATAGCCGTGCTCATCGAGCACGCCGAGATCGCCGGTGTGAAACCAGCCGCCGGCGAAGACTCCCCGGGTGGCTTTCTCGTTCTTCAGATAGCCTTTCATCACGATGTTGCCGCGGAACATTACCTCGCCGATGGTCTCGCCGTCGCGCGGCACCTCGCGCATGGTTTCGGGATCGAGCACGGTGACGCCTTCCTGCAGCGGGTAGGGGACGCCCTGCCGTCGCTTGAGCTGGGCGCGCTGGTCGGCGGGCAAATCGTCCCAGCCGGGCTGCTCGGCGCAGACCGACGCCGGGCCATACACCTCGGTCAGCCCGTAGACATGTGTCAGCTTGATGCCGATATTCTCGGCGCCTTCGAGCACGGCAACCGGCGGGGCGGCGCCCGCGATCAGGCCGACAAC
>JAQGKJ010000037.1 GCA_028290165.1 Bradyrhizobium sp.
CCGGCAAGTTCAGTGCCGACGAGGTCATCGCCGTGATCGGCAAGACCGAAGGCAATGGCGGCGTCAACGATTTCACCCGCATTCTGGCCGACCAGGCCTTTCGCCGCGTGCTGCTTAAGAAAGGCACGCGTTCGGAGGCCGAAATTCACAACGTGCCGATGGTCTGGTCCGGCGGCTGCGACGGCGTCATCACGCCCCACGCCACGATCTTCGCGCGCAACGCCAAGACCGGCCCGGCCGACAAATCGCGACTCGTGATCGGCACGGCGCTGAGCGCGGAATTGCTGCCCGAGGACATCGGCCGTCCGGCGATGGTCCAGAAGGTCGCCGATGCCGTCAAGGCGGCGATGAAGGATGCCGGAATATCAGACCCGAAGGACGTGCATTACGTCCAGACCAAGACCCCGCTGCTCACCATCGATTCGGTCCGCGATGCGGAATCCCGCCACCAGACGCTGGCCTGCGAGGTCCACGATTCCATGGGCGTTTCCAACGGCACCACCGCGCTCGGCATTGCGGTGGCACTCGGCGAAGTGGCGATGCCGAAGGCCGAGCAGATCTGCAGGGATCTCGACCTCTATTCGTCGGTCGCTTCCTGTTCGTCGGGCGTGGAACTGACGCAGGCACAGATCGTGCTGCTCGGAAACAAGGCCGGCTCCGGCGGCCGCTATCGGATCGGCCATTCCGTGATGCGCGACGCACTGGATATCGACGGCATCTACGACTCGATCCGCGACGCCGGCATCGAGTTGCCGGAACGGCCGCGGGCGGCAGATCTCAAGGGCCGCGTCGTCAATTGCTTCATGAAATGCGAGGCGGACCGCCGGGGCACACTGCGCGGCCGCAGACAGATCATGCTGGACGATTCCGACGTCCACCATCACCGCCATTCCAAGGCGGCGGTGGGTGGCGTAGCGGCGACGGCGATCGGCGACCCCGCCGTGTTCGTCTCGGTGGATGCCATGCACCAGGGCCCGCATGGCGGCGGCCCGGTGATCGCGATTGTCGAGCTCGACGAGTGAAATTGGAGCATGATCCGGAAAAGTGTGCACCGGCTTTCCGAAAAGATCATGCTCAAATATGGAAATGAGAGCGGGATACGTTTCAATCGAATCGGATCCTGATCTCGGCACGATCCTTGCTCTAAAGATGGGCGCTTGCCGACGGTCTGGCCGGCAAGCGCTCATTTGGGTAGGTGACTGGAGCATATGATGAAATTGCCAAATCTCAGGATTATTGCGATCGCATTTCTCGCGCTGAGCGCAGCCATGCCCGGCCAGGCCCTCGCGCAGGACAAGGTCTCGGTGGGCTTATTTCCCATCAGCTCGTCGCTGCCTTATTTCGTCGCGCTGGAACGGGGGTTCTTCAAGGAACAGAACATCGAACCGGAAATGACCAAACTGATGGGCGGTCCGCCCAACGTTGCGGCGATGATGACCAACCAGATCGAGGTTTCGGCCGTGCTGGTCACGCTCGAAGGGCTGAACGCCAATGTGAAGAAGCCGGTCGTTGCGATGTACATCAGCATGAACAGCCAGACCAAGGTCTGGAAGATGGAGCAATTTGTCGTTCGCAACGGCTTTAAGGCGGAAACCATCGCCGACCTCAAGGGTGCAAAGCTGCTGTCGGCGCCGGGACCGGCCAATCTCAACACCGCCAAGGCTATTCTCGCCAAGAACGGGCTGAAGGACGGCGACTACACCATCGACCAGCTCGATATGGGCCAGCACGTCAATGCCATGACCGCCGGCACCTTCGACGGCGGTTATACGCTTGAGCCCAACGCGTCGATGATGATCAAGGCCGGCGTCGCGCGCTCGCTGGAAGCCGGCGTGATCTCCAAATATATCCTCGGCGACGATGCCGCGGATGCCTATGCGGCGGGCTGCGCCATGACCAGCGATTTCATCGCGAAGCGGCCGGAAGTTGCAAAACGTTTTGCCGTGGCGTGGGGCAAGGCGATCGATTTCATCAACAAGAACCCGGACGAAGCGCGCAAATATCTCGCCAAGAACACGTTCACCCCCGATAACGTCGTCGATATGGTTTCGATGCTGGGATATGTCATGGCCGGCGATATGACGCCAAAACAGATCGGCGATTTGCAGAAACTGGCCGACTTCGGCAATTCGATCGGCGTCGTCCCCGAAAAACTCGACGTCACCAAAATCCTGCAGAAGTTCTGAGGCACCCGTGGCCGGAGCACAGCTAGCTGCGAAGGTCGAATTGGCGGGCAAGGTTCACGATTCGTCGCAGCGCACCGCGCCCCACGTCACGATTCGCGGGCTGAGCAAGCGGTTTTCCGACGCCACGATCTACGACAATTTCGACTTCGATATTCCGCGCGGCAAGCTGATGTCGGTGTTCGGCCCCAACGGCTGCGGAAAGAGCACGCTGATCAATATGATCGCGGGGCTGTTCCCGGTCGATGCCGGCGAGATCCTGTTCGACGGGCAGCCGATCAGCAAGATCAGGTTCGGCTATGTTTTCCAGAATTACCGCGAAGCGCTGTTTCCCTGGCTGCGCGCCTTCGACAACATTGCCTATCCGCTGAAACTGATGGGGGTGACGAAAGCGGAGAGCGATGTGCGGGTCGAGCGGCTGGTCGCCCATCTCGGCGTCAAGATTGATCTCAAGCTTTATCCCTATCAGCTGTCGGGCGGCCAGCAGCAACTGGTTTCGATCATGCGGGCATTGATAGTGGAACCGGAAATCCTGTTCCTAGACGAGCCGTTTTCGGCGCTGGATTATGAAATGACGCTGTTCATGCGCGAGCAGCTGCAGCGTATCTTCGTGGAGACGGCGACGACGACGGTGCTGGTGTCGCACGATCTCGAAGAGGCGGTGTATCTGTCGGACCGGATCCTGCTGCTGTCGCGCCACCCGGCACGCGCGGTCGAGTTCGTACATTACGACGCGCCGCGGCCGCGCACGCTCGGGACGATGTCGGAGGCGGATTTCATCTCTACCAAGGCGCATTGTCTCGAAGTGTTCCAGCGCGAAGTCCGCAAGGGGTGAGGCCGCGATGAAACGCCTGCAGCCATTGCTTCCCTTTGTCGGCGTTGCCGTGCTGCTGGCCGTGTGGTCGCTGACGGTCTGGGCGAGGGTGGTCGATCCGGTCCTGCTGCCGTCGCCGGCCTCGACCTTCCGCGCGATGTGGATCGGGATGACCAGCGGCAAGCTTGGCGTCGATTTCCTTAAAACCGTCGAGCGCACGATCTATTCGACGGCGATCGCGGCCGTGATCGCGATCCCGCTCGGCATTCTCTTGGGCTCCTCGGAAAAGGTCTATCGCTCGGTCGAATTCCTGATCGACTTTTTCCGCTCGACGCCGGCTTCCGCCATGTTCCCGCTGTTCCTGGTGCTGTTCGGCGTCGGCGATCGCACCAAGATTTCGGTCGCTGCGTTCGGCGCGGCGCTGGTGATCCTGTTCAACGTCGCCTACGGCGTGATGAACGCGCGCAAGACGCGAATCCTGGCGGCGCGGGTGATGGGCGCCTCCCGCCTCCGGGTGCTGTGGGACGTGATGCTCCTGGAGTCGCTGCCGCAGACTTTTGTGGGACTTCGCAACGGCGTGTCGCTGGCGCTGGTGATCGTGGTCGTCGCCGAGATGTTCATCGGCTCGACCGACGGGCTTGGCCAGCGCGTGTTCGAGGCGCAGCAATTGTTCGACATGCCCGACATGTATGCCGCAATCTTCGCCGCCGGCGCGCTCGGTTATGGCCTCAACCTCTTCTTCCTCACGATCGAGCGCCGCTTCGTGCACTGGTCGGGCAAGTAACGGAAATTCGACATGACCGACAATCTCAGCCGCAAGACGGCCGTCGAACTGGCGTCGCTGATCGCCACCAAGGCCGTGAGCCCGGTCGAGGTGCTCGACGCGCATCTTGCGACCATTGCGCGCGTGAACCCAAAGCTCAATGCCATCGTCACGCTGGTAGCCGACGCCGCGCGCGAACAGTCAAAAGCCGCGGAAGCCGCCGTGATGCGCGGCGACAAGCTCGGCGCGCTGCATGGTTTGCCTGTGGTCATCAAGGACATTACGGTAACCAAGGGTATCCGCACCACCTATGGTTCGCCGCTGTTCAAGGACAATGTGCCGACCGAGGACGCCGAAGTGGTGCGGCGGTTGAAAGCGGCGGGCGCGATCGTGCTTGGCAAGACCAACACGCCGGAATTCGCCGCCGGCGCCAATACGTTTAACGACGTGTTCGGCGTCACGCGCAATCCCTGGAATCCAGCGTTGAGCCCGGCGGGTTCTTCCGGCGGATCGGCGGTCGCGGTGGCGACGGGGATGGTGCCCCTGGCGCAGGGCACCGATTTCGGCTGCTCGATCCGGATGCCGGCCTCGTTCTGCGGTATTGTCGGCATCAGGCCGACGCCTGGAATGACGCCGAACTGGCCGATGCCGCTTGCGTGGGATCCCGGTCAGGTCCACGGGCCCCTGGCGCGCACCGCCGAAGATGCCGCGATGATGCTCGATGCCATTGTCGGCTTCAGCCGGATATCACCGATCTCGGTCGCGCCGCCATGGGCGAGCGCGCGGGCCATTGTCGCTGACGCCAATGACGCCAAGCGTTTGCGCATCGCTTACGTCTCCGACATCGCAGGCATCGGCATCGAGCCGGAAATCGACGATATCTGTCGGGCGACCGCGATGTCGCTGCGCGATGCCGGCGCGAGCGTGGAGGAGATCGCGTTCGACATCTCCGACGGCAAGTCGCCTTATCAGGCGTGGCGCGGGCTTTGGATGGTCGGACAGCAATTTGCCAATCTCGATCGGTTGGAGGAGTTCGGAGTCAATCTCAAGGGCAACGTCAAAGCGGGCCTCAAGGTGACGCCAACGGATTTTGGCGCGTCCGAGCAGAAGCGTGCGCAGCTATTCCAGCGTTTTGCGAAACTCTTCGAACAATACGACCTGCTGATCACACCGCAGTCGCCGGTGAAGCAGTTTCCGGTGGAGATGAACTTTCCGACGCTGATCAATGGCAAGAAATTGGAAAATTACACCGACTGGATCGCGGGCTCCTTCCTGATCACGCTGATGAGCCTGCCCGGTGGCAGCGTGCCGGCGGGCAAGACCAGCGACGGATTGCCGGTGGGAATCCAGGTCATCGGCCCGCGTTTCGAGGAGCCGCTGATTCTGTCGGTCATGAAGGTCGTGCAGCAGACCCACACGATCGGCTGGCCGCCTCACGCCTGAGCCGCAGCGCGCGCAGCAAAGCTTGCGAGCGACGTCGGCGGACGTCCGAGCAGCCAGCCGAGCACATTGGGATTGCCCTTAAGACCGTTACGCGCATAGGCGCGAAACATTTTTATCAGCGTTTCGCGCTGATAGTCGTCCATGCCGGCGCCGTGGGCACGCTGCTCCCAAGTCTCGATGGATTCGGCTTCCGCGCGAATGGTTTTCCCCAGCGCGCGGCCGAAGGTCTCGGCGAGTTCGACCTGGTCGAGCGGTGGCGTGCCGACCAGTTCGTAAGTGGCGCCCGCATGGCCTGTATTGGTCAGCACCGAAGCTGCCGCTTCGGCGACGTCATCGAGATCGACGAGACTTAGGCGCGTCTCTACGGGATAGGGCACCCGGTAGACGCCGTCGCGTTTCATAAAATCCCATTGCGCGAGGCTGTTTTGCATGTAGGCGGT
>JAQGKJ010000058.1 GCA_028290165.1 Bradyrhizobium sp.
TGCGCCACGCTTTCTTTACGCGCGACGGCGGCGTGTCCGACGGCGTCTACGAGAGCCTCAATGGCGGCATCGGCTCGGGCGACGATCCCGCACGCGTCGCGGAGAATCGCCGACGCATGGCGGAGCAGCTGGGCGTTGCGCCTCAGCATTTTCTCAGCGTGCATCAAACCCATTCGCCCGATGTCGTGGTGGCGTCAGGACCGTGGCAAGGCCCCTCGCGCCCGCTCGCCGACGCCATCGTCACGCGCACCGAAGGCCTCGCCGTCGGCGCCAGCGCGGCCGACTGCGGACCGATCCTGCTGGTCGATCCCAAGGCGCGCGTCATAGGCGCGGCCCATGCCGGGTGGAAAGGCGCGCTGACCGGCATTGTGGAATCGACCGTCGAGGCGATGGAGAAACTCGGCGCCGAACGCAGCGGCATCGTCGCCGCCATTGGCCCCCTGATCCACCAGCACTCATACGAGGTCGGCGGCGAATTCGTCGAACGTTTTGTCGAGGCCGATGCGGAGCATGCGCTGTTCTTTATTCCCTCGGCGCGCGAAGGCCATGCGATGTTCGACCTCGCCGGTTTCATCCGGATGCGGCTCGAAAACGCAGGCGTCCTGATGATCGACGACACCGGCCTCGATACCTATTCCGACGAGCGCTTCTTCAGCTACCGCCGCTCGGTGCATCGGAAAGAGCCGGATTACGGCCGGCATGTTCATGCGATTGCGCTGATGCGGGAGTAGTCGCCCGGCAATTTCGCCGACGGTAAGACGATTTTTGAACGAGACATCGATAAGAGATTTGGATCTGGCGAGGACCTGATGAAAGATTTGCAGTATTTGCAATTGTCGGCCCACTGATGGCCGCCGCTACTTGTTTTGATTTTACTGCCCGTGGCCGGAGTCCTCGAAGGAGTGCCAATCGAAATCTCCACACCTGTCCTTCCGGCCTATTCCTATGCCGTGTTCGCAGCGCTGGTCGTCGCATTATTCGATTGGGTCGCATCTCTCATCGAATTGCCGTTCCGGCCCATTGGTGCCGCGATCGTCGGGTGGGTCTTGGCCTTCGTCCTTCTTCGCGGGCTTCTGGCGCTGCCAGATTTGCGGGGATGGTCCGTAGCAATAGGTTTGTTAGGCGCCATCCCGGGCTTTATCTGCTCGTGAGTGACGATGAAGATAAACAAGGAAAGCGTAATTGCCTGAAAACAGCAGGCGTATCGCGCTGGCGCGGGATTGGATCTCTCACTCCAACATCATCCGAGCGCACCCTTCAGTTGCTCCACGAAAGCGGCTGCCGCCACCGGAAGAACGCGATTTCGCCGGGTCGCGAGCAGCAATCGCGCCTGCAACAAAGGCGGATCGACCAACGGGAGCGCCACCATGTCGCCCGGCGGGATCAGCGCCTTGCCCGGACTGCGGAACTGGAAACAGACGCCGCGATTCATGTGCGCGAAGGCCTTCATGGCTTCGACCGAGTTCGAAACCAGACGGGGGTCGAGATCGAATGAAGCGAATGCAAGAACCTGCTCGATGAGAGCGCGCCCGGCCAGCGTGGTGTCGGCCAGCGCCAGCGGATAGGCCAGGCAATCACGCAGGTGCAGTTCGTCACGGCTGGCGAGCGGGTGATCGGGAACCACCATGGCACAGAGGGCCTGCCGTGCCACGGCGACGATCGCGACATCTTTCTTGCGCGGCGCATCGTGCGTCAAAATGAGATCGACCTGGTCCGCGACCAGGGCCTCGACCAGTTCTTCGGGCGCGCCGATCCGGACATGGAAGCGAACATACGGGTGGGTTGCCTGAAACCGGGTGATTGCAGAGGGCAGTAATTCGCCTGCCACGGATTCTGCGGCAGCCACGCTCACCTGCCCGCGCACCAGGCCGCGAAGTTGCTCGATCCGCGATTCGACCACTTTCAGCTCGGAAATCACCAGGCGGGCATAGACCAGGAAAGCTTCGCCGGCCGACGTGACGCGAACGCCGCGCGGCAAACGTTCGAACAAGGGCGCGCCGAGATCCATTTCGAGATCGAGGATTTGTCGGTTCAAGGCCGAGGAAGCGATATTGAGGGCGTCGGCCGCTTTCCGAATGGAGCCGCAGCGGGCGACGGCGTCGACATAGCTCAGCACCCGCGGTGGACGCAGCCGGCTGCGCGATTTCGTTTTGATGCGATCGGCCGCGCGCGACGGCGGTGCGGCCGCTCGCGGCGGAGGCTTGGCGCTGACCTGCTTTTTTCGCATTTCCGGCGGCTCCCCTGGGGTCCCGTGTCGCTGAGAACAGCAAGGGCTGTGCCGCGCAAAAGGCCCGTGAAACGGCGGGATGTCGCCCGCTTGTGCCGCCAGATCAGGCAGGATGATCGGGAAGTGAGCTGTTTTTACGCACACTGCAGCCTGTTTTTGGTTCTAGCGGCGCTCGCTCGAAAAGCGATGATCTCGCGGTGCGGATCACCTGAGGAGGGCAGCGATCATGTTTTACCGTCTTGTTACGTCCATCGTCGCAGCGGTTCTGAGCGCAATGCTCACCGCGGCCCAGGCCGAGGAATCGGTGACACTGAGATTGAAGTGGTTTCACCAGGCGCAATTTGCGGGCTTCTACGTCGCCAAGGAGAAGGACTTCTACAAATCCGCCGGATTGAACGTCGATATCCAGCCTGGCGGTCCGGATTTTCCGGCGATCCAGATGATAACCGGCGGCAACGAACAGTTCGGGGTCACCGGCGCCGACCAGATCCTGATCGCGCGCAGCAAGGGCGTTCCGGTGGTAGCGCTGGCAGTCATCTTCCGCCGCAACCCGTTCGTTCTGTTTTCGCTGGCAAAGTCCGGCATCAAGACGCCGGCCGACTATGCCGGAAAAAATATCGGCGTGAAGATCGGTGGCAACGAGGAGCTGATCTACCGTGCCGTGCTTGCCAAGGCCGGCCTCGACAGGACCAAGCTGAACGAAATTCCCGTGAAGTTCGACATTACCCCGCTGCTCGCCGGCGCGGTCGACGTCTGGCCGGGGTACCTCATCAACGAGGTGTTGGCGGCCAAGGAGAAGGGCTTTGACGTCAACGTCGTGTCCCCGCCGGACTATGGTATCGATCTTTATGCCGACACCTTGTTCACGACCGAGAAAATGCTCCAGGAGAAGCCGGACGTCGTCCGCAAATTTGTAACCGCGACGCTGAAGGGTTGGACCAGTGCAATCGCCGCTCCCGAGGAGGCTGCCCAGATCACTGTCCAATCCGGAACGAAACTGACCTATGACCACGAGCTGGCGATGATGAAAGCGAGCCTGCCATTGCTGCAACCCGATGCGCAGCCGATCGGCTGGATGGATGCCGCAAACTGGAGTGCCACACAGAAGCTGCTTGTCGACGCCGGATTCCAAAAGACACCGGTCGATATCAGCAAGGCATTCACGGCTGAATTTCTCAAATGAACGCGATCGCGCTTGCGACCCGAGCGGAGGCGACATCACTGTCACGGCCCCAGCCTCTCATTACGATCGAGAACCTTGGGGTCCGCTTCGACAGTGTGGTCGCTATCGAAAACCTGAACTTCGCCGTCGGGCGTGGAGAATTCGTCTCGCTGCTCGGGCCGAGCGGTTGCGGCAAATCTACCTTGCTGAGGGCGATCGCTCGACTGGTTCCGGTCGCGAGCGGCAAGATCGTTCTGCCGGATTCCAACTTGCGCATCGGCTTCATGTTTCAGAAGCCGTTGCTGCTGCCCTGGCGGACCACGCTCGATAACGTATTGCTGCCGGTGGAGATACAGTTTGGCGGCAGCGTAGTCGATCCGACCGACCACCAGCGCGCCCGCCGGATGCTCGAGATGGTTCAACTCGGCAGCTTTGCCGATGCCTATCCACACCAGCTGTCGGGTGGAATGCAGCAACGCGTGGCGCTCGCACGCGCGCTGATGAGCGATCCCGATGTGCTTTTGCTCGACGAACCCTTCGGTGCGCTCGACGAGCTCACGCGTGAAGTTCTCAACGAGGAGCTGATCCGGATCTGGCAAAGCCGGGACACGCGATTGCACACCATCGTCATGGTCACCCATTCGATACCCGAGGCAGTGACGATGTCGGATCGCGTGATCGTTTTGACCGACCGGCCTGCACGGCTCGTCGAAGACGTTCGGGTCGGATGTTTGCGGCCCCGCGCCCCGGAAGATCTGGAGGCGGTCGCCGCCATGAAGCACATCCGGGCGCTGGTAAGAGGTGGCCGATGAGACAGCGTTTTCAAACACCGCTGATATTCGCGCTGGTTGCGCTGGCCGCCTGGCAGGCGATCGTCATGCTGGCCAACATCCCGGAATATCTGTTGCCGGCGCCGACTGCCATTTTCGCCAATGTCGACCGCACGCTTGCGATCCAGCTCGCGGTCACGTTTGTCGAAGCGCTGATCGGCTTCCTGATTGCCGGCGTGCTGGCGTTCGGTTGCGCCATCATGTTCGTTCGATTCAATACGCTTGAGGAAGGCCTGTTTCCGATCGCCATCGCTTCAAGACCACGCCGATCGTCGCGGTTGCTCCACTGCTGGTGATCTGGCTGGGGACGGGATGGTGGTCCAAGATCGTCGCGGTGATCCTGATCTGCTTTTTTCCGGTGCTGGTGAACGCGGTCAAAGGTCTCAAGGCAGCGGACGTGGAATACCGCGAACTGTTCCAGACGCTGGGTGCCACCCGGGCGCAGGAATTCCGCAAGCTGCGGATCCCCTATTGCCTCCCCTATCTGTTCTCGGCGCTGAAAATCTCGTCCTCGCTTGCCATCGTGGGCGCGATCGTTGGCGAGTTCGTCGGGGCCACCCAGGGGCTCGGCTATCTCATCATGATATCGTCCGCGCATCTCGAAACGGCGACGCTGTTCGCCGCGATCGCGGCGGCGGCCTTGGCGGGCATCACGATGTTCTACGTCATCGGATGGACGGAACAGCGAGTCATCTTCTGGCACAGCGGCAATATGGAATGAGCATGCGCACGACATCGGTTGACGTCATCCAAATCCCGACCAAAGGTCCCGGCGATGTCTCGTGTCTGATGGAGCTCATCGAGGCGGGAAAAATCGAGCCGTCATCGATCCTGGCCATCCTGGGAAAGACCGAAGGCAACGGCGGCGTCAACGATTTTACGCGGGAATATGCGGTGTCGGCGCTATGCGTTGCGCTCGCGCCTTATGTCGATTTGCCCCCGAACGATGTCGAACAAAGAATCGCCTTTGTCATGTCGGGCGGCACGGAAGGCGTCCTCAGTCCGCATATCACCGTGTTCGCGCGCACGGCGGTAACCGATCGCAGCCCGGACCGCGGCCTCGCCGACAAGCGTCTCAGCATCGGTATCGCGCAGACACGCAACTTCTCGCCAGAGGAGCTCGGCCGCGGCGCGCAGATCGAGGAGACGGCAAGCGCGGTTCGCGTGGCGATGGCAGATGCCGGAATCGACAATCCCAGGGATGTGCATTTTGTACAGATCAAATGTCCGTTGCTGACGAGCGACCGGATCGAAGCGGCCCACGCCAGAGGGCACAAGACCGTCACTACCAGCGCCTATGGATCGATGGCCTACTCGCGCGGCGCCTCCGCGCTCGGCGTGGCGGCGGCGCTCGGCGAGATCGACGGCACCGTTGGGGAGGAGCAGGTTCTAAAGAGCTGGAATTTGTTTTCGTCCGTGGCTTCCACATCAGCCGGTATCGAGTTGATGCACAATGTGGTGATCGTGCTGGGAAATTCGTTGTCATCCGCGAGCCCCTTTGTCATCGGACATGCCGTCATGCGCGACGCGATTGATTCCGCCGCGGTGATTGCGGCGCTGAAGAGCGTCGGGCTCGGTCTCGGAGAGCTCTCCGGTCCGAATGCGCGAAGCCGCCTCGTGAACATATTCGCCAAGGCCGAAGCGTCGCCGGACGGCAGCGTGCGCGGATTTCGTCACACCATGCTCGACGATTCCGACATCGGCGCCACCCGGCATGCCCGCGCCGCTGTTGGAGGACTCATTAGCGGCCTCGCCGGGACCGGGGCCGTCTATGTTTCCGGGGGCGCGGAGCATCAGGGGCCGGCCGGCGGCGGGCCGGTGGCAGCCATTGCCCGCCTCTAAACCTTTGTGACAATGGAGTTAGAGGCTGCCATCCGGTTCGGGTTCCGGTCCCTGCCCTAGACCTTAACGTGTTTTAACGATATCGCTCGGGGCGCGATGTGGGACACCATCAACACTCTCCGGGCGGGCGCGCCCCGCGCGGCTATTGCCGCGATGCTGCTGGCGATCGCCTGCGGACTCGGCGGATGCGCCAGCGGTGGCACCGTCGGCGCTTCGTTTGCGATGGCGTCGGGCGGTAGTCCGACCGTGGCCTTCGAATCGATCGACGGCCCGCCGCCGCAGGTCTTCGACCGGATGGTGGACATGCTCGACAGCGAATCGAAGCTTCGCAACCTCTCGGTCGTCTCCCGCGAAGGCTCGGCCGCCTACCGGGTGCGAAGCTATCTCTCCGCCCAGATCAGCCACGGCCGCACCGTCATCGCCTGGGTCTGGGACGTCTATGACGGCGACCAGCAGCGCGCGCTGCGGCTTTCCGGCGAGGAACCGGCCGGCAAGGCCGGGCGCGACCCCTGGACCGCGGCCGACGATCTGGTGTTGCGGAAAATCGCGCAAGCCGGCCTCAGCGGGCTGAGCGCCATGGTCAACGGAACGGCGGCGCCGGATACCCCGCCGCCCGCGCCTGCACCTGGCCGTCGCGGCCCCGCGGTGGCGAGCGCGCGAACGCCTGATTCCGCCTCGGATGCCTTCGCCGCCGGCGCGCTGGGCTACAGCGCCCATTAACAAAATAGTCCCCGAATGTTGATTTTGCGCCGGAAAACCGTGGACTACGGGTTGCCAGCCGAGGCCCCTCCTTGATATCACCTCGCTCGTCGAAACGCGCCGGTTTATGGGTATCCCGATATGCTGAACATTGTCTCCAGCAAGGCGCGGGGAGAAGCGTCGATGTCGGCCAAGAACGGCTCGATCAAGCTTGTCGCCGGCAACTCCAATCCTGCGCTGGCGCAGGAAATCGCCGACGGGCTTAACCTGCCGCTGACCAAGGCCGTGGTCCGGCGTTTCGCCGATATGGAAATCTTCGTCGAAATCCAGGAAAACGTCCGTGGCTCCGACGCCTTCATCATCCAGTCGACGTCGTTCCCGGCCAACGACCACCTGATGGAATTGCTGATCATCACCGACGCGCTGCGCCGGTCGTCGGCGCGCCGCATCACCGCGGTGATCCCCTATTTCGGCTATGCGCGGCAGGATCGCAAATCCGGCTCGCGCACGCCGATTTCGGCCAAGCTGGTGGCCAATCTGATCACCCGCGCCGGCGTCGACCGCGTCATGACGCTCGACCTGCATGCCGCCCAGATCCAGGGCTTCTTCGATATTCCGACCGATAATCTCTACGCCTCGCCGGTGATGGTGCGCGCCATCAAGGAACGCTTCGACCTCTCTAATGTCATGGTGGTGTCGCCCGACGTCGGCGGCGTGGTGCGCGCCCGCGGCCTCGCCAAGCGCATCAACACCCCGCTCGCCATCATCGACAAGCGCCGCGAACGCGCCGGCGAATCCGAGGTGATGAACGTGATCGGCGACGTCGCCGGATATACCTGCATCCTGATCGACGATATCGTCGACTCCGGCGGCACGCTGGAGAACGCCGCCGATGCGCTGCTCGCCAACGGCGCCAAGGATGTCTATGCCTACATCACGCACGGCGTGCTGTCCGGCGGCGCCGCCGCCCGCATCATCGGCTCCCGGCTGAAGGAGCTGGTCATCACCGATTCGATCCAGCCGACCGAAGCGGTGCAAAAGGCGCCCAATATCCGCACGCTGCCGATCGCGCCGCTGATCGCCGAAGCCATCGCCCGCACCGCGTCGGAAGAGTCGGTGTCGAGCCTGTTCGATTGAGACGCGGCTTCCTCGAAATTTGACGGCTGCAAACATCCCTCTCACCCCAGCAACTGGCGCAGCTTGAGCGCGTCGGCGGGCGCGGCGCTCTTCTGGTCGTTGTCGAAATAGACGTAGACGTCGCAACCCTGGCGCTTCCACGACCTGATCCGTTTGGCCCAATGGCCGAGCACTTCAGGGGGATAATGATCCCGGTAGCGGCCGCCCGGGCCGTGCCCTCTGACATAGACAAAATCCGCGGTGCGTTTCCAGGGCGCCGGCGCATCATGATGGTCCGACAGACAGAGCGAGATGTTGTGCTCGGAGAGCAGCCTCAGGATTCGCGGCGCGTACCAGCCGGGATGCCGGAATTCGAAACTGTAACGGCGTTTTTTCGAGAGCAGTTTCAGGAAGGACGCCAGCCGGCCGGCGTCGGCCACAAAATTCGGCGGCAGTTGAAACAGCACCGGCCCTGCCTTTTCGCCCAGCAGCGACAAACGCTCTTCGAGCAGTTCGAGGCTGTTGACCGACTTCTCCGACAGCCGTTTCCAATGGGTGATGAACTTGGACGCCTTCCACGCGAAAACAAAATCCTTGCCGGTTTGCTCGCGCCAGCTTCGGACGGCTTCCCTTGTCGGCGTTCGGTAGAAGACGCCGTTGAGTTCGGTGGTGGGGAATTGGCTGGCGTAATATTGCAACTCGTTCTTGATCGGCAATCCCTTCGGATAGAAGCGCCCGCGCCAGGACTGGTAATGCCATCCCGAGGTGCCGATCAGAACGCGCGCCACTGTCAATTTTTTCGACGTGCCGGCGAGCCCGCGTTGGCCTGAACGCGCTTCTGCGGCTCCAGGTCCGCTTCCCATCCAAACACCGAACGTCCGCCAAGGGCGGAAGAGCTCTTTCGCTCCCCCGCCACGAACGCATCGAGCGACGGTCCCGTTGCGCTCTGCTCCAGCTGCCGCGCCTGGGTGTCGAGCCTTTTGAGCGCCTGCATTTCCTCGTCGCGGCCGAGTTTGGCCTTTTGCACCGCCGATTTCAAAACCCGAATGGTCTCGTCATAGACCTTGATCGGCACCGGGTAGGGATGGCGGTCCTTGCCGCCATGCGCGAGCGAGAAGCGGGCGGGGTCGCGGAAGCGATACGGCGCGCCATGAACCACCTCGGCCACCATCGCCAGCGATTGCACCGTGCGGGCGCCGACTCCCGGCGTCAGCAGCAATTCCGGAAAGTCGAGCGGCCCGCGTTCGGCGGCAGCGGCCAATGTGCCGTGCAGGCGGCGGGTGAACACGTCGGATGACCGCACCTCGTGATGCGCCGGCATGACCAGATGCGGCAACTCCGGCTGCGCATCGGCCTCTTTCGACGGTGCCTCTTTCGAAAGCGCCGCATATTCGCGCGCGATGCCGTCCGGTCCCAGCGCGCTCAACAAAGCAAGCTGCGCGGTGCGCGAATTTTCGGCGCGGCGGTCGGTCAGATTGATGATGTCGCCCTGCTCCGGCCCGTCGATGGCGCTGTGGGGCTCTTCGACG
>JAQGKJ010000114.1 GCA_028290165.1 Bradyrhizobium sp.
GTTGTCGCCGGCGGTCGGCACGGACATCAACTCACGCGCGTCGGACCCGCCGGTCAGCACCGTGCCATATAACGTCTTGATTCGCTCGGCATCCGCAATGCACGCGCTCAAGCCCCGCGCTAGATCCATGGTGACGTGCTGCCCGCCGACCGCAAAGCCGCTGGCATGGACGAAGCGCCCGCCGGAATAGGTCGCGATCGTGGTGGTGCCGGCGCCCATCTCGACCACGGCGGCGCCCAGATCGGCCTCGTCGTCGGTCAGGACCGACAGGCCCGCCACGTAGGGGCTCGCCGCCATGGCTTCGACGTTGAGATGGCAGCGCTCGACCACCAGCATCAGGTTCTTGGCGACGGTTGCGTCCGAGGTGACGACGTTCATGTCGACGCCGAATTGCCGCGCCACCATGCCCCTGGGATCGCGAATGCCCTTGACGCCGTCAAGCGCGTAACCGACCGGCAGCGCATGCAGCACGGTACGGCCCTCGCCGGTGGCGTGGTGCATGCCGGTCGAGGTGACGCGGGTGACGTCGGCTGCCGTGACCGCGCCGCCCTTGATATCGGCTGCGGCTTCGATCAACTGGCCATGCAGCCGGCCGCCCGAAACCGAGAGCAACACGGACTCGACCCGGACCTTGGCCATGCGTTCGGCCAGCGCCACCGCCTGGCGCACCGACTGCTCGCACTCGGCGAGATCGACCACCGCGCCGCCCTTGACGCCGCGCGACTGGATCTGGCTGTAGCCAATCAACTCGACGGCATGGCTGCGTCCGCGCAAGGCGTCGTTCGGCGGGCATGGCTTCAGCCGCGCGATCATGCAGGCGATCTTGCTGGTGCCGATATCGAGGGACGCCACCAGCGCGGTGCGCTTTTGCGGCATCGGGCGCGTCTTCGGCGTCTGATTGCGATCGAGGCCGGTCATGCGTCACCGGCCTTCTTCTTCGATTTCTTGTCCTTGAACAGGTCTTCGCGGGCTTTCGCCGCATCTTCCGACAGTTGCACCGTTAGCCGGTCCGGCAGGCGCATGTCGATGGCGACGATATCGCGCGAGAACAGCCTGTCTTCCTTGTCGAGCTTGCTCAAGCTCGCCAGCGCGTTGCCGACGTCGTTTTCCGGCAGGCGGACATCGAGACCGTCCTTGAGCCTCAGGTTCCAGCGCCGCTCTCCGACGAAAATCGCAGCCTTGGTTACGGCGCGCACCTGCGGATAGCGGGCGAGCAGCGCGAGAAAATCCCTGGCGCGGGTTTCGGCGCCCTTGCCGACCACCAGCGGCAGCGAGAGGAAGCGGCGCGACACGTAGGGCTCGAGCACCGCGCCGTCATCGGCGATCACCGACAGCCGGCCGTCCTGCTGCCACAGCGCAAACGCCGAACGTTCGACGATATCGATCTGGAGCTGCGCGGGATAAAGCTTCAGCACGGTGGCGTCCGCGATCCAGGGATTGGCTTTCAGCTTGTCGCGCACGGTGGCGGCGTCGAGGAACAACAGCGAGGAGCGGCCATTGACGCCACCGACCCCGAGCACCTCGTCCTGGCTCAATTGCTTGCGGCCGTTGATGGCGACGCTGGTGATCCGAAATCCGGCGGAATTGGCGATCGCGTTGCGGGTGTCGCTCAGGGCCGAGGCGAATTCCTCGAGATGGCCGCCCTTGACGACGCCAAAGCCGGCGCTGCCAAGCAGGATCAAGACGGTCGCAGCGACGCCGGCGCGGTGCGGCAGATAGCGCTCGACAAAACCGATCAGGCGGTGCGGAGGTTCTTCGCGTAGCTGCGTCGTCCTGGCGCGGACGCGATTTAAACCCAGCCGCTCGCGCAACAGTATGACCGCGCCAATGGCAGCGGCCTTCAGGTCAGCTTGGGGCCTCAGCGATCTCAGCGATCGAGCGAGGCGTCCTGCACCATCCATTGCACGAGCTCGTCAATTGTTGTGCCCGCAAATGCTTGCGAGTTCTGGCACATGGGACGTCTCGATCATGCCGGGCTGGGTTTTGACCTCAAGTGAGAGGAGGCCACCTGTTCCCTCGATGCGGTCGCGGAAAGCGGAAATCCGCAACAGCTCACGCCCCGGCAGCCAAGCGCCACACGCGCCGCCAGCGTTAACCTTCGGACTTCCTGGTAAACAAAGTGTAAAACAGCTGCCGGCTGGACGTGTTTTGATCTGTCTTCTCGGTAGTTTGCGGCCTAATGGTTCCATTTTTACCAATACAACGACCTTGATCGCCCCGCCAAACCCCGACGGCCGCGCAGGCAGGCTCCGGGCCGGTCGTTTATTTCCGGGCCAGCGGCCGAATTAGGGGCCGATATGGTTAAAGCCGGCCCAGGCGGCCCCTCCTGAGGCGACCCGCGCTACTTCTGCGCGCGTTTCGCCGCCAGCGCGATCTGGTCTTGCAGGAAATCGACGAACTCGATCCCCTGCGCCTTAAGCGCCTTCGGGTAGAGCGAGGCCTTGGTCAGGCCCGGCAAGGTGTTGGTTTCGAGAAAAATCGGACCCTTCTCCGAGACAATGAAGTCCGAACGGGAATAGCCTTGGCACGACATCGCCCGATGCGCCCTCAGCGCCTGATCCATGATTTGGGCGCTGATTTCAGGTGCAAAACGCCCGGGACAAATCTCCTGCGTCGCTTTGGCGAGATACTTGGCCACATAGTCGAACGGGCCCTCCGCCGGGATGATCTCCACTGGCGGTAGCGCGATCAGTGAGCCATCCAATTGCTCCAGCACGCCGCACGTCGCCTCACTGCCGGCGATGAACGGCTCGATCACGTATTCTTCGGTCTTGGCCGCCCGACGGACGGCGACGAGGTCCTGCCTGGCATTGACGAACATGAGCCCGTAGCTGGAACCATCCCGTGTCGGCTTGGCAATCAGCCTGCCGTACTCGACCAGCGCCGCCTCGGAATCTTCCAGCGGCACCCCGGCCGGCGCCTTCACGCCTGCGATGGCGGCAAAGCGCTTGGCCGCGATCTTGTCGAAGGCGAGATGCGACGACGCCGAGCCGGAGCCGGTGAAAGCAATCCCGCGCATTTCGCACATCGCCTGAAGCTCGCCATTCTCCGCCGTGCCGCCGTGCAGGCCGAGCACCAGCAGGCGGCTTTCGTCCCTCGCCTTGTCGAGCGCCTCTGCGATCCGGCCGACGCTGGGAGTGCCGGGCTTGAACGGATCCTCGAACGGCCGCGAATGCTTCAGAAGCGTCTGGGATTGCGTTTCATGCACCGTATCATCGACATCCCAGAACCAGAGATCAGCACCAGGCAAGGCCGAATGCAGCGCCTGGCCGGTGGCCACCGATACCAGGCGCTCCTTGTTGGTGCCTCCGAAGAGAATGGTGATCCGCATTAGTTTTGCTCGACCCCGATCCGCTTGATTTCCCAGTGTAGCTCAATTCCGGAATTTTCCTTCACCCGCGCGCGTACGGTCACGCCGAGGGTTTCGATATCATGGCCGGTAGCAGCCCCCGTGTTGATCAGGAAATTGCAGTGCATTTCCGACACCTGCGCCCCGCCGACGCGCAAACCTCGGCAGCCGGCGGCATCGATCAGCTTCCAGGCGCTGTTGTCAGGCGGATTCTTGAAGGTCGAACCGCCGGTCTTTTCGCGGATCGGCTGCGCGGTCTCGCGGTGGTTTTGCACCTCGTTCATCCGTGCGCGAATGGTTTCCGGCGCGGCGATAGACCCGCGAAAGCGCGCCGAGGTGAAGATGATGGCAGGGTCGACGCCGCTGTTGCGGTAGACGAATTTCATGTCGGCGTTTGTAAACCTGTGCTTCCTGCCGTCGCGCCTGACGCCGGTCGCCTCGATCAAGACATCCCTGGTCTCGGCCCCGTTGGCGCCGGCGTTCATGCGCAGCGCGCCGCCGATGGTGCCGGGAATGCCGAAGAAGAATTCGAGCCCGGCGATGTTGGCTGCGGCCGCCGTCTCGGCGACGCGCTTGTCGAGCGCCGCCGCGCCGGCGCTGACGATATCGCCGTCAGTGCCGGTCTCGCTGAAGCCGCGCGGGCTGAGCCTGATCACCACGCCGCGCATGCCGCCATCGCGCACGATCAGGTTTGAGCCGACGCCGACAACGTAGACCGGGAGTTCGCGTGGCAAGTTTGTGAGGAAATACGCGAGGTCGTCTTCATCCGATGGCGTGAACAGCACCTGGGCCGGACCGCCGACCCGAAACCAGGTCAGCTCGGCGAGTGACTGGTTTGCCAACAGCCGCCCGCGCAATTGCGGCATCGCGGCTTTGAGATCGGGCGTGATGTCAGGGAAGGTCATGCCCACCTGTCACAACATCTAATTTCGTCATGGCCGGACTTGTCCCGGCCATCCACGTCTTGCAATATCTCAGCATGGCAGGCGGGTACGTTTATTTTCTGACCAATCGCCCCAATGGCATCCTTTATGTCGGGGTGACAAACGATCTTATTCGCCGCATCTTCGAACATCGCTCCGGATTCGTCGACGGCTTCACCAAGCGACACGGCCTGAAGCGGTTGGTTTACTTCGAAAAATTTGACGACATCCGTGACGCCATCCAGCGCGAGCACAACATCTAGCATTGGCCGCGATCCTGGAAGGTCCGAAAGATCGTCGTTGATAATCCAAATTGGGACGACCTCTATCCGACGATAGTGCAATAAAGACGTGGATGGCCGGGACAAGCCCGGCCATGACGAGCTTTGGCACTGCCAACCCATCAACCCAGCGCCTTCAATTCGCCCGGCAGCGTGTAGGCCCATTGGGTGATATTGCCGGCACCTAAGCAGACGACGAAATCGCCTCGGCCGGCGATGCCGTGAACGAGGCCAGCGAGGTCAGTGGATTTCTGCAGTGGAATCACTTCGCGATGGCCGTGGGCGCGCAGGCCCAGCACAAAATGATCGCGGTCGATGCCGGCAATCGGCGCCTCGCCCGCCGGATAAACCTCCGCGACGACCACCGTATCGGCGTCGTTGAAGCACGTGCAAAATTCCTCGAACAGCGATTGCAGCCGGGTGAAGCGGTGCGGCTGCACGACGGCGATGATCTTGCCGTTGGTGGATTCCCGCGCCGCCTTCAAGACCGCCGCGATCTCGACGGGATGATGGCCGTAATCATCGATGATGGTGACGCCGTTCCATTCGCCGGTTTTGGTGAAGCGCCGCTTGACGCCACCAAACCCTGCGATTGCCTTTCGGATCGCGTCGTCGGAAAGTCCGAGTTCGTGCGCTACCGCGATCGCCGCTGTCGCGTTCGATGCATTATGCCGTCCCGGCATCGGCAACATGATGTCGGCGATCTCATGCATGGCACCGGTCTTGCGGTTGCGGAATACGACCTTGAATTTCGAGCCGCCGCCCATCGGCGTGAGGTCCATCAGCCGCGCGTCGGACTGCGGATTTTCGCCATAGGTGATGATGCGGCGATCCTCGATCTTGCCGACGATGGTCTGCACCACGGGATGGTCGATGCACATCACCGCAAACCCGTAGAACGGCACGTTCTCGACGAAATTACGAAACGCGTCCTGCACCGCGTCGAAGGTTTTGAAATGGTCGAGATGCTCGGGGTCGACATTGGTGACGATAGCGACATCGGCCGGCAGTTTTAAAAATGTGCCGTCGCTCTCATCGGCCTCGACCACCATCCACTCGCCGGCCCCGAGCCGGGCATTGGTGCCGTAGGCGTTGATGATGCCGCCATTGATTACGGTCGGATCGAGATCGCCGGCATCGAGCAGCGCCGCGACCATCGAGGTCGTGGTGGTCTTGCCATGGGTGCCGGCGATCGCCACGCAGCTCTTCAGCCGCATCAGTTCGGCCAGCATTTCGGCGCGGCGCACCACGGGGATGCGCTGGGCGCGGGCGGCCATCAGTTCGGGATTGTCGCGCTTGATCGCGGTCGACACCACCAGCACGTCGGCGCCGGCGACGTTCTCGCCCTGGTGGCCGACGGTGATCTTGATGCCCTTGTCGCGCAGACGGGTGACATTGGCGCCCTCGGAAGCATCCGAGCCCTGCACCGTGTAACCGAGATTGCACAAAACCTCGGCAATGCCGCTCATGCCGATACCACCGATCCCGACGAAGTGGATGGGTCCGATCTCGCGCGGCAGTCTCATGAGGATGTTCCTGTCGTTGCGCGTATTGGATGCCTTGCTTCGGCACGCCATGACAAGGGCAATTTTGAACGAAATCGCCTAGATTCCGGCCACTTTCATCACCAGATCGGCCAGCCGTTCGGCAGCGTCTAGCCGGCCGACGGTGCTGGCGCCGGCGGCCATCGCGGTCAACCGGTCAGGCTCTGCCGCCAGCGCGGAGATTTCCGCAGCCAGCCGGTCGGGCGTGAAATCGGTCTGCACAATGCGTAGCGCGCCATTGGCCTGCGCCAGCACACCGGCATTGGCGTACTGATCCTGATCGATCGAGCCGGGCAGCGGCACCAAAATCGAGGGGCGGCCGATGGCGCCGAGTTCGGCCACCGTGCCGGCGCCGGACCTCGAGATCACCAACTGGCTCGATGCCAGCCGGGCCGGCAAGTCGTTAAAGAATGGCGCCAGTTCGGCGTCGATCTTGAGCCGGTCATAGACCGCGCGTACCCGTGCCATATCTTCTTCGCGCACCTGCTGGGTGAGCGCCAACCGGTTCCACAGCGCCGGCTCCAGCCGCTCGATTGCGTCAGGTACGATATCGGCCATCACCCGCGCGCCCTGGCTGCCGCCGACCACCAGCAAGCGAAACGGACCGGTGGTATCGGGCGAAGCAAATTTCACCGCGGCTGCGGCCAGGATGGCGGGGCGCATCGGCGTGCCGACGGCGGTCGTCTTCCCTGCCAGCGCCGGATCGCGATCGAGCACGCCCGGCAGCGAGGTCGCAATTGCGCGGACGCGGCTCGACAAAAAACGGTTAGCACGGCCGAGCACCGCATTGGCCTCGTGAATGATGCCGGGCACGCCGAATAGCCGCGCCGCCAGCAGCGGCGGCAATGTCGGATAACCGCCGAAGCCGACGACGGCCGCAGGCTTCAATCGCCGCATCAGGTTGAGCGAAACCGCGGTGCCGGCGGCGAGCATCACGCCGGTATAGGCCAGCGACCATGGCGCGCGGCCGCGCACGGTCGCGCTCGGCACCACGTCGATCGTGTCCTTGGAGAATAATCCGCTGTAGCGCAGCGCGCGGGAGTCGGTAGCGAGGCGCACGCGAAGCCCGCGCCGGATCAGTTCGACGCCAAGCGCCTCGGCGGGAAACAGATGGCCGCCGGTGCCGCCCGCGGCCAGCAGGATGAGAGGTGCAGTGGTCATTAGGGCAAACTTTGCAAAGAAGTGGATTGCTTCGTCACTTCGTTCCTCGCAATGACGAAAAACTACTACTTCCCTCGAGGTCAAGCGTAACTTTGCGCCGTGTTGGCGTCGCCAATCGATTCCATCTCGGTGCGCGGACGGTGCCGCGTCAGCGCCAGCATCATGCCGACACCATAGGCCAGCGAGATCATCGACGAGCCGCCATAGGAGATGAACGGCAGCGTCATGCCCTTGGCCGGTATCAGCTGCAGGTTGACCGACATGTTGATTGCGGCCTGCACGCCAAACAAAATGGCAAGGCCGGAAGCGGCGAACCGCGCGAACATATCCTCGGTGGAATAAGCACGCGACAGCGAGCGGATCACGACGAATGCGAACAACGCCAGCAGCGCGAGGCAAAGGATGATGCCGAATTCCTCCGCCGCCACCGCGAACACGAAGTCGGTATGGCTGTCCGGCAGGCTGCGCTTGGCGATGCCTTCGCCGGGCCCCAGCCCAAACCAGCCGCCGTTCCAGAACGCCTCCATGGCGGTATCGACCTGAAAGGTGTCTCCCGATGCAGGGTTCATGAAGCGCTTGATGCGGCCTGCGACGTGCGGCACCAGCAAATAAGCGCCGAACAGCCCGGCGCTTGCGGCGCCCGCGAGCCCCAGCACCCAGATCATCCGCATGCCCGCGATGAAGAACAGCGCGCCCCACACCATCAGGATCAGCATGGTCTGGCCGAAATCAGGCTCCATCACCAGCAGCGACACCAGCATCAGCAGCAGCACGATCGCCATCGAGGTCGCCGGCATTTCCGGCCTCTTCGCCGAGTCCGCAAACAGCCATGCCGCCATCACCACGAAGGCGGGCTTGGCGGATTCGGACGCCTGGATGTTGAAGCCGATCAGCGTGATCCAGCGCCGCGAGCCCTTGACCTCGGGGCCGATCAAGAGCGTCGCCACGATCAGCGCGATACTGACCGCGAACACGATCAGCGCGGTGCGGCGGATCTGCCGCGGCGACATGAAGGACACGCCGATCAGCACGATGAAGGAAGGCAGCAGGAACAAAACGTGGCGATTGAAGAAATGGAACGGGTCGAGCCCGATCCGGGTCGCCACCGGCGGACTGGCCGCGAGTGACAAAATAATGCCGCCCAGCATCAGCGCGATGATCGCCGCGAGCAGCAGGCGGTCCACGGTCCACCACCACTCGCTAAAGGGGGTGCGTTGTTCACGGGAGATCATCGGCTGTCCCAAAGGCAGAGGTTTGCCCATTGGTCGCCCATGATGGTTTCCAGAGGGTTAACAGACGGTCGTCATACCCGCGAAAGCGGGTATCCAGTACGCCGCGGCCTCTCGATTGATCGCCGGCGGCTCTGGAATACTGGATCGCCGGCTTTCGCGGGCGATGACAGTTTTGGTTGAGGCGGCCGCACGATCGTCGCTTCAGACCACCGGCTTAACATCCGGCAGCGCGGTGACGAGGTCGCGGAACTTGGCGCCGCGAATCTCGAAATTGCGGTATTGGTCAAACGAGGCGCAGGCGGGCGACAATAACACTACCGGATCGGCGAGGCCTGAGGCTTCCGCGTCGCGCGCGGCACTGGCGACCGCGACATCGAGCGTTTCGGAGATCTCGTGCGACACGGAATCGCCAAGGGTGCTCGCAAATTCCTGCGCGGCTTCGCCGATCAGATAGGCCTTGCGGATGCGCGGAAAGTAGTCGGTCAGGCCCGTGATGCCGCCGAGCTTCGGCTTGCCGCCGGCGATCCAGAAGATGTCGGCGAAGGACGACAGCGCATGCGCCGCCGCGTCCGCATTGGTGCCCTTGGAATCGTTGACGAACAGCACGTTGCCGCGGCGGCCAACCTGCTCCATGCGGTGGGCGAGACCGGGAAAGCTGCGCAAGCCGTTTTGCAGGGTCTCAGCCGAGAGGCCGAGCGCGGACGCGCAGGCCGCAGCACAGGCCGCATTCTGCGCGTTGTGCAGGCCGCGCAAGGAACCGATACCGCCGATCCGCGCCATCTCGCTGCGCGCGCCTCCTGAGGCGCGCCAGATGATTTCGCGCTCGACGTAGACGCCGTCGGGGAGCGGAATTTTCACGGAGACCCGCACCACGCGCCGGCCGGCGTGCTCGATCCGGTCGGCGGTGTTGCGGCTCCAGCCGTCATCGACGCCGACGATCGCGGTGCCGTCTTTCTGCACGCCGGCGACCAGGCGCTCCTTCACCGCGGCATAATGTTCAATCGTGCCGTGGCGGTCGATATGGTCTTCGGTGACATTGAGCAGGATGCCGACGGAGGGATCGAGCGAGGGCGCAAGATCGATCTGGTATGACGACATCTCGATGACGTGGACCCGCCCCATTCGCGGCGGCTCCAGCGACAGGATCGCGGTGCCGATATTGCCGCCCATCTGCGTATCGTAACCGGCCACCCGCATCAAATGCGCGACCAGCGCTGTCGTGGTCGATTTGCCGTTGGTGCCGGTGATGGCGACGAATGGGGCATCCGGCGCATGACGGCGGCGTTCGCGGCAAAACAGCTCGATGTCGCCGATCACCTCGACGCCGGCCTGTTGCGCCGCCAGCACGGTCCAGTGCGGACTTGGATGCGTGAGCGGCGCGCCCGGCGTCAGCACCAGCGCGGCGAAATTCGCCCACGAAACTTTTCGCAAATCCGCCGTGACAAAACCTGCTTGGGCTGCTTCGGCGAGTTTTTCGACGCCGTCGTCGCTGGCGATCACCTCGGCGCCGCCCGCCTTCAGGGCGTGGCAGCTTGCGAGCCCCGAGCCGCCGAGGCCGAACACCGCAACCGTCTTGCCCGCAAAGGAGGTGACGGGGATCAAAGGATCACCGCAGCTTCAGCGTGGAGAGGCCGGCCAGCGCCAGCATCACCGAGATGATCCAGAACCGGATCACGATCTGCGGTTCGGTCCAGCCCTTCTGCTCGAAATGATGATGGATCGGCGCCATCCGGAACACGCGCTTGCCGGTGAGCTTGAACGACACCACTTGCACGATCACCGAGACCGCTTCCAGCACGAACAACCCGCCGATCACGGCCAGCACGATCTCGTGTTTGACCGCGACTGCGATCGAACCGAGCATCCCGCCGAGCGCCAGCGAACCGGTGTCGCCCATGAAGATTGACGCCGGCGGCGCATTGAACCACAGGAATCCCAAGCCCGCGCCCAGCACCGCGCCGCAGAGCACTGCGAGTTCACCGGTGCCGGCGACGTAATTGATCTGCAGGTAATCCGAAAACACCGCGTTGCCGGCCAGATAGGCAATCAGGCCGAAGCTCGCGGCGGCGATCATGACCGGCACGATGGCGAGACCATCGAGACCGTCGGTCAGGTTGACCGCGTTGCCGGCGCCGACAATGATGAAGGCGCCGAAGATCACGAAGAGCCAGCCGAAATTCAGGATCACATCCTTGAAGAACGGGATCACGAGCGCACTGGAGAGCTGGTCGCGTCCCAACCGGACCAGCGCGTAGCAGGCGGCAAGCGCGATCACCGCTTCGATCGCGAGCCGGATCTTTCCGGCAAAGCCGCTATGGGTCTGCTTTGTCACTTTCAGGTAATCGTCATAGAAGCCGACGAAACCGAAGCCGAGCGTCACCGCGAGCACGATCCAGACATAGGGATTGAGCGGATTGGCCCACAGCAAAGTCGAGACCACCAGTCCGGAGAGGATCATCAGCCCGCCCATCGTCGGCGTGCCGATCTTGGTCAGGAGATGGGATTGCGGACCATCGGTGCGGATCGGCTGACCCTTGCCCTGGCGGAGCCGCAAATGATCGATGATCCAGGGGCCGAACAGGAAAACGAACAGCGCGCCGGTCACCATCGCCCCGCCGGTGCGAAAGGTGATGTAGCGAAACACGTTCAGAAACGCGCGCAAGAAGCCGAAGCCGGGAACCGTGTTGGAAAGTTCGATCAGCCAGTAAAACATTCAATCCGCCCTATACCGCGGCTTCGTCGTGCGCGGTCTTGCCGGGAAAGCGCTTTTCGAGCGCATTCACAATCGTTTTCATCTTCGCCTGCGCTTCCAAATCCGCCGCATTCTCGGCACGGCGCCCCGTTTACCCGCGGAAAGAGCCCCCGACAAGGCAGTAGGATATCAACTCGTTCACGCCCGTGCCTGTAAGGCGGCCAGCAACCTTGGCACAAACTTGTTCACCCAGAACATCTTCTTGCTGCCTTTGACCACCACCACGTCGCCGTCCTTCAGCAGGGCGGCGATTTCCTGCGGCTCGAGCGTCGCCGGATCTTCATGCCAGCCAAGGCCCTTATCGGCCGGCAGCAGGTCGTACAGATGGCGCATCAATGGACCCACGCAGTACACGCCATCGATCCCTAGCAGATGTTCAGCCAATCCTTGGTGATAGGCCGGGGCCTCGGCGCCAAGCTCCAGCATGTCGCCCAAGATCGCGATGCGTCGCCCCTTTTTCAGCGGCCGCGCCTTCAGGCTGTCGAGGGCCGCCACCATGCTGGCCGGATTGCCGTTGAAGCTGTCGTCGATCAGCGTCACCCCGCCGGCGCTTTGCTCGACCCCGCGCCCGTACATGATGCCGACGTTGCCGAGTCCTTTTGCCAGCAATTTTTCATCCAGGCCTGCGGCGTGAACCGCCGCCAGCGCCGCCAGTGCATTATGCACGCGGTGCGGCGCGCCCGGCGTCAGGCCGAACTCAACCTGCTTGCCGTAGACTTCGGCATCGACCATCCAGCTCTCGCCGTGGGCTGCATGTTTCAGCTCTCGCACTTCCGAGGTGTCGCCAAAGCGCAGGATTTTGCCGCTCCATTCCGGCGCATCGATTCCGCTCGGCAACACCAGGACGCCTTCTTTGGGCAAGCCTTTTTCCTTGAGCAAGCCTTTATCCCTGAGCAAGCCTTGCGCGATACTTACTTTCTCCCGCCGTATAGCTTCCAGGCTGCCGAGTTTCTCCAGATGCACCGGCTGCACGTTCACGACCAGCGCCACGGTAGGCTGCGTCAATTCGCTCAACCGCGTGATCTCGCCGGCCTGATTCATTCCCATTTCCACAACCCACAAACTTGCTTGCGGACTGGCATTGCACAGGGTCAGAGGCACTCCCCAGAAATTATTGAAACTGCTGGGGCTGGCATAGGCCCCGGGGTAGGCAGCAATAAATTCCTTGGTGCTGGTCTTGCCGGCGCTGCCGGTCAGGCCAATCACCGGACCCTTGAATCGCGCCCGCGCCGCTCGCGCCAATGCCCATAGGCCGTCCAGCAGCGTGTCTTTCACCACCAATTGAGGCACGCGCACGCCGTCGACCCTGTGCGGGACAATCATCGCCACCGCGCCCGCCGCCTCGGCGCTCGCAGCGAATTCCCATCCGTCGCGGCTGCTTGCAAAACTCGAGATAAAGCCTCCGCTCGGCGTGCCGCTCAACGCCACGAATAAACTGCCCGGCTTCACCTGCCGACTGTCCTGAGTAACGAAATCGATTCCTGCTTCAGGGAATTTTTCCGAAAGGCCCAATGCACGAGCGACTTCGGCGATCGTCCACAACGGCGTCGCGTTCATGCGACCCTCGGCGCGAGCGCTGCTGCAACCGCATCGTGATCGCTGAACGGCAACACGCGATCGCCGACGATCTGTCCGGTCTCGTGGCCCTTGCCGGCGATCAGGAGCGCATCGCCCGGCTGCAGCGCGGCGATCGCGATCCGGATCGCCTCGGCACGGTCGCCGATTTCTTTTGCACCTTTCGCTGCACTCAAGATCGCCGCGCGGATCGCTTCAGGATTCTCGCTGCGCGGATTGTCGTCGGTGACGATGACATGATCGGCATTTTCGGTTGCAATCGCGCCCATCAAGGGACGTTTTCCCGCATCGCGGTCGCCACCGGCGCCGAACACCACCACGAGCTTGCGTTCGGCATAGGGCCGCAGCGCCTGCAGGGCCTTGGCGAGAGCATCCGGCTTGTGCGCGTAATCGACGAAGATCGGCGCACCGTTGCGCTCGGCGACCCGCTCCAGCCGGCCTTTTGCGCCTTCGAGAAGTTCGAGCTCGGCAAAAACGGCTTTCGGCTCGCTGCCGGTGCCGATCGCAAGACCTGCGGACACCAACGCATTCTCGATCTGGAATTCGCCGACCAGCGGCAGCCGGACCGCATGCCGCTTGCCGCGATGTTCGAGGTCAAGTTGCTGCGCAAAGCCGTCGATGTCGGCCTTGACCAGACGGATGCCCTCGCCGGCGCCGTCGCCGTTGCGGCCGACCGTGACGATCCGAAGCTTTCGCGCGCGCGCCACGTCGATCACGGCCTGCGAGCAATCATGATCGGCCGAGATCACCGCCGCGCCATCGGCTGCGATGAGATCGCGGAATAACCTGAGCTTGGCGGCAAGATAATGCGCCACATCAGGATGGTAATCCATGTGGTCGCGCGACAGGTTGGTGAAGCCGGCGGCTTTGATGCGCACGCCGTCGAGCCGGTATTGGTCGAGACCGTGCGATGAGGCCTCGAACGCCAGATGGGTGACGCGCTCGCGCGCGATTTCGTCAAGCTGCCGGTGCAGCGCGATCGGATCCGGCGTCGTCACCGATTCGTAGATGGTGCGCTTCGGCGACACCAGCCCGATGGTGCCGATGCTGGCCGACTCGTGACCGAGCCGCTGCCAGATCTGGCGCGTGAAGGCTGCGACCGAGGTCTTGCCGCTGGTGCCGGTGACGGCCGCGATGGTGGCCGGTTGCCGCGGATAGAATTTCGCGGCAGCCAGCGCCAGTGCGCGGCGCGGGTTCTCCGTGACGATGAACGGCACACGGGACGCGCCTTGCGGCGGATGGTCGCCCGCTACCGCGACCGCGCCAGCCGCAATGGCGGCATCGATGAAACGCGCGCCATCGGTTTTGTGACCGGCGAGCGCAAAGAACAGGTCGCCCGGCCTGACCGCGCGGCTGTCCACGGCAAGCCCGGTGACCGCAACTGCGTCCGCCTGCGGGTCGATCGGGACGTCAGAGCTGAACAGGTCGCGAAGTCTCATTATCTTCCAGTCCGGCTGGCGGCACTAGAGCGGGATGACGTTTCTTCGAATCGTCATCCCGCTCCATCTTTTTGTTTGAGCATGATCTTTTCGGAAAACCGGTACCCACTTTTCCGGATCAATGCTCGAATGGTACGCCTTACTGGGTTGCCTTCGATGCCGCAAGAATAAGGCGGTCGGACGGCGGCAAATCGAAGCGCGGCTCGATACCCAGAAGCGGCGCAATCCGGGCGATCACATTGCCGCCGGTCGGCACCGCGTTCCAGCCTGAAGTGATGAAACCGAAGGTTTCCTTCAGCGGCTGGGGCTCGTCCAGCATGATCAGGAGCTGGTAGCGGGGATTGTCGGCCGGCAGGATCGCGGTGAAGGCGTTGAGCACGCGCTTCTTGGCGTAGTGGCCGTTGATGACCTTTTCGGCGGTACCGGTCTTGCCGCCGATGTAGTAGCCCTTGACGTCGGCTTTCTTCGCGGTGCCGATCTCGGCATTCAGCCGCATCAGGAATCGCATCTTGTCGGAGGTCTCGGGCTTGATCACCCGCTTGGCGACCGCCATGGCTTCCTGCTCGGTGCGCTTCAGGAAAGTCGGCGGAATCAGATAGCCGCCGTTGACCAGCGCGTCGATGCCCATCACCGCCTGCAGCGGCGCGACCGACAGGCCGTGGCCGAAGGCGATGGTCACGGTGTTCAGCTCCGCCCAGCGCTTCGGCACGATCGGCGAGGCGCTCTCGGGCAATTCGGTGCGCAGTCGCTCGAGCTGGCCCATCTTGCGCAGGAACGCCTTGTGCGCCTCGACGCCCTGCGACAGCGCGATGCGCGCCGCGCCGACATTGGATGAGAAGGTAAAGACCTCCCGCATGTTGATCATGCGTCCGAGCGGATGATCGTCGTGGATGGTGAACTTGCCGTAGTGCAGCGGGCCGCGCGCATCCCACATCGAGTTGAGATCGACTTTGCCGGAATCCAGCGCCATCGCCAGCGTGAAGGCCTTGAACGTCGACCCCATCTCGTAAACGCCGGTCGTCAGGCGGTTGATGCGGTCGGGATCGTGCGCCTCTTTCGGACTGTTGGGATCGAAATCCGGAACCGACACCATCGCCACGATCTCGCCGGTCCTTACATTGGAGACGAGCCCGGAGGCTGCCTTGGCGTGGAATTTTTCCTTGGCCTTGAGCAGTTCATCGCGCAGCGCGTGCTCGACGCGCAGATCGACCGACAATTCGACCGGTCGCTGCAGACGGTCGGTGGCAAATCCGGCACGGTGCAGATCGGCAAGCCCATTGGTGTCGAGCCATTTCTCCATCCCGGCGATGCCCTGGTTGTCGATGTTGACCAGACCGATCAGGTGGGCGACCTCGGCGCCGGTGGGATAGACGCGCTTGTTCTCGCGCAGGAAGCCGATGCCGGGAATACCGAGGCGATGGATTTCCTGCTGCTGTTGCGGGGTGATTTCACGCTTCAGCCAGACAAAACCTTTTTTTGACGACAACCGGTCGCGCACTTCGCCGGTGTCGAGATCCG